>WAML01000119.1 GCA_015522345.1 Desulfurococcales archaeon | reverse complement strand
CTCTAGAGTTTTAACGGCGTTTTCTCCTTTAACAATAGCTCTAAGTACTGTTATAGGATTACCGTAATGTCCTTTAACAATATATTTGCTTATTTTAACTCTACTACGTAATTCCTTTGGAAAAATATTCAGTAAAGCCTTCTCTACTTTACCCAAATCTTCTGTAGCATGACAGTACGTCTTTACTTCAATATAGTTTATGCTCAGCAAGGTTGTTTACTCCAGACGAGAATAATGTCTAGTCTACATCTTAAACCTTATTAAAAACTATGAAGTAACTACGATTATACTACGATCATGGTGATATAGATACAAAGTATTGTTTAACAAAAGATGAGTACTAGCCTTCAGCTCTCTTTTCTGCTTCAACCCATAGATCTCTAGCTCCTCTACTAGCTTCATGTCTCTTCTTCAATAATCTCTCCTTCTGCTTCTTCTTCCACTTATGCTTTACAGTATACTTTAGTCCACGGCTCTTCCTAAGACCTCTCATTTTCTTACCAGCACTAGTTAATCCGCGAAATACTCTTCCACGATGTTGTTTCTCACATATCCAGTTTATATCGGGGTCTCTACATATTGCTGGATGATGCGGGTCTACTAGAATAACTTCAAACCATTTATACAATCCATCTTCTCCTACATAATAGCTGTTGAGTACTTCTAAGTTAGGGTATTTACGAGCAGCTCTTTCTTCAGCAATTAATCTAAGGCTCTTAGCTGGAGCAAAACCGTAGATACCCATTCTCTTAGGCCTACGTCCTTTATTAGGCCTCGGTTTTCTTAAACCACCTTTTCTAACTCTTACTCTAACTACTACAAATCCCTGTTTAGCCTTGTAACCAAGAGAACGAGCTCTATCTAGTCTTGTAGGCTTCTCTATCCTAACTACTGTAGGTTGTCTCCTCCACTTTATAATCCTCTGCTTCATCAATAAACCCATTTCTCCATCATATGGTCTCTTCCATAGCTCAGCAATATAGTGGTACATTCCCTTAACCATACTCTACCAACCCAATCGCTTCTCTTCAAGACATCTAGTAAAGCTATAGACACATATTCTAGTTTATAAATATTAAAGCTAGCGAATACTATTCAATAGATTTCTTCTCTAAAATATCCACGTGATCGCTATATCCTACAACAACTACATCCACAAGTTCTCTACTAGGAAAAATCCCTGTTTCAACAACACCATGTATAAGCCTAAGCTTTCTATCAATTTCAAAAGGATCCTCTATAGGTTTAATAGGTTTTAAATCAACAATGAAGTTCCCATTATCAGTAACTATAGGACCATCCTTTTTAATACCGTGCCTAAGTACTGGAGTGAACAAGCCTAGTTCTCTAACACTCTCTAATACTATAGGTAGAGCAAAAGGAATTACTTCAACTGGTATAGGCTTCTTATATAGGTACTCGAGCCCAGTATACTTTGTATAATCCACAACATATACTCTAGTACTAGACCTCAGCGCTAGATACTTCTCTCTAAGTAGTGCAGCTCCACGCCCTTTCACGAGATCTAAGGTTGTTGAAACTTCATCCGCCCCATCAACATATATATCTATTTTCTTAATACTCAAGGGATCGTATATAGGTATATCAAGTTCTCTCTCTAACATATAATATAGTGTATCATAGGACGATACAACAGCTCCTTTCACTTCTTCAATAAATTCCCTACATTCATCTATGAAGTACTTTATAGTAGAACCAGTTCCTAATCCAAGTATAGTATTAGAACTTATTTTCTTAGAAACAATATTACAAGCTTCACGAGCAGCATTCTTTTTAGCCTCTTCTACACTATCTTTACCAGTAACCATAGTAGATCCACCTGAATACAATATACTTCCACAGAATATTTAATAATATAGAGTCTTTATCAATAGAGAAGTAGAAATATCGTCTAGTAATTGCTATGATAGCATTATTTTTGATCTTGTTTTCATCTTTAGTATCACTAGCTGTTATAATACATGATGGGCCTCTGGTTTATATGAATCCAGTAGTTTTTCCAACAATAGTATCTACGTCTATAGTAATAGGTATAAATATACCATTAGCTATAGCAGTATTAAAGCATATTATAAAGCATTAGAGATAAGTAAGTATGTATCCTACAAACAACTATAATTTTACTACACATATACATAAGGATAGTATAGTGAATAAAATATAAAAATATATGGAGAAACATATTATGCCTCCCCCTGAGAAACTTATAGGTATAATAGGTAAGACTAATGTAGGTAAAACAACATTATTTGCAGCACTCACTCTAGCCCCCGCTAAAATAGCTAACCATCCCTTTACTACAATAGAGCCTAACGTAGGAGTAGGCTACGTAAAGAAACGCTGTGTACACATAGAGCTAGGGCTAGAAAAATGTCAGCCAAGAACAGGGTTTTGTATAAAAGGCTATAGATTCATTCCAGTAAAGATAATGGATGTAGCCGGCCTAATCCCCGGAGCTCATAAAGGTAAGGGTCTAGGTAACAAATTCATGGACGATCTAAGGAAAGCCGATGTACTAATCCATGTAGTAGATGCAAGTGGTTCAACAGATAGTGATGGAAATCCTGTTCCCCCGGGAACATATGATCCCGTAGAAGAAGCTAAGCTTATACAAAGAGAAGTAGATGAATGGTTTGCTTCAGTAATAACGAGTTTATGGGATAGATTCACTAGAAGAGTACTAAGCTCTAAAAACCCACTTGACCTCTTAGTACAAAGTCTTTCAGGCCTCTCAGTCAATAGATACCATGTAGTTGAAGCTATTAGAAGAAGTGGTCTAGAAGATAAGAAGTTTATATCATGGAGCAAAGACGATGTTAGAACGTTTGCTATAAACCTAAGGAGGGTATCTAAACCAATTATAATAGCAGCTAATAAAATAGATCTCGAGCCAGCTGAAGAAAATGTAGCAAGGCTTAAAGAAGAATTTGGGGAAGAATGGGTTGTTCCTGTATCAGCTATAGCCGAGTATGTATTGAAGAAAGCTCTAGAAAAAGGGTTAATCGAGTATATACCGGGTGAAAAAAGTTTTACAATAGTAGATTCTAGTAAATTATCTAAACAACAGTTGAGAGGCTTAAAATATATTGAAGAAAGAGTGTTAGAGAAATGGGGATCTACGGGAGTCCAAGAATTAGTTAATAGAGCAGTCTTTAACGTACTTAAATTAATAACTGTGTACCCTGTAGAAGATCATCATAAATACACTGATCACTATGGAAACATACTTCCAGACGCCTACTTAGTACCCAATGGTACTACAGCGAGAGAGTTAGCCTACATGATACACACAGATCTAGGAAAGACGTTTCTCTATGCAATTAATGCAAAAACTGGAGAGAAATTAGGCGAAGACTATAAACTTAAAGACAATGATGTAATTAAGATTGTTGCTGCTGGCGCGCATCATTAATGATCTTCTCTAGTTCTTTCCAATACTTTTTAGCTCTCTTGTAATAGTAATTATCCTCCTTCCTTGGACCAAAAGCCTCTAGCCCTTCATTCAATAACTTATCTCTATACAGTCTAGCTTCTTCACTACTTATCTCTCCACGTTTTTCAAGATAATCTATTACATCAAGTGCTTCTTCAAGAGATTTAGAACGCCTAATATAGTCTACTGGCCCAGGCACGTATCCTCTCCAAGGATCATGCATTACTCCTTCAAAATAGAGAGTTATATCAGTATTCTCCTTCTGCTTTTCTTCAAATAATTCCTTAAACAAAGCAGGATATTTTCTCTTGAATTCGTCAATACTATATCTCATGCCCTATATAGCACCTTTAGCTATGCTATCAAGTAAATTTATTGTCTAATAGGCTCTATATAGTGTTCTATCTTTGTTTTATAGAAACTCTTTGGAGGCACATCAACATCTACTACTGCACCAGGAGCTATCCATGAATAAGAACCTATTTTTCTCCCAGGCAGTATAGATACATTAATCCCTGTCTTAACATAGCCTCCTATTACTGCACCAAACTTTCTTCTCCCTGTAGAAACCCTCTTTCCTCTAATATACATTTTAACAGCTTTTCCATCAAATCTTAGATTAGCTGTAATAGTCCCTGCCCCTATATTGACGTTTTCGCATACAATACTATCGCCTACATAGGCGTGGTGGTGTATTTTCACATTCTCCATTATAAGGCTATTCTTTATCTCCACTGAGAAAGCTATATGTGAGCCTCTACATACTACAGTATATGGTCTTATTCTTGTAAAGGGACCGATAACAACATCTTCATCTATGAAAACAGGGCCTTCTATATAGGTAAATGGTTTTATAATACTGTTTTTACCTATGAAAACTCTTCCTTTAATAACTACATTATTGTCTATGGCACCGTATATTTTGTTCTCAATATTATTCAAGGCTCGAGTGTTAGCATCTAATAAATTCCATGGCCTACCTATATCAATCCATTCTCTTTCACCCAAGGTTATAAGCTTAAATTCTACACCATCTCTAGAAGCGTTGGTTATTACATCAGTTAATTCATACTCTCCCCTTGTAGAGGGTTTTAGTTCATTGACGTACTTTCTAAGTTGTATAGAATCAAACTTGTATATACCTGCGTTAACAATATTTGATGGAGGATTCTCAGGTTTCTCTATAATCCCTTTTACTGCTCCATCTTCAACTAATAATACACCATATTCTCTAGGATCACTATGTATTACTCCAACAACGATATTCTTTGAATTATCTCTAGCAATTCTCTCATAAATACCCCAATTAGTTAAAAATAAATCACTATAAACAACAATAACTTCATCATCTAAATCTTTTTCCTCAAAAACTCTCTTAATAGCATGCCCTGTACCAAGTTCTTTTCCTTGAACAACGAAACTAACTTTATTAGCTATCCTATGTTTCTTAACAGCTTCTTCAATAACGTCTTTCATGTAGTTAACTACAATTATTATTTCATCTAATTCATTTAAACGAGATAGAGCATCCAAGTGCCAGTATAGTAGTGGCTTACATAGTATAGGCATTAATGGCTTAGGCCTAGTCTCTGTTATAGGTTCTAGACGTTCTCCACGTCCAGCAGCTAAAACTATGGCTTTCATACTTTAACTACACCACTAAATCATATTCTATTATAGAGGGCTGTAGCTAATGCTATTAATCCAGCGGCTGCTGCATAGTCTGTAGATAAAGTTATTCCAGGAGCTATATCAACTACTAAGTCTGCAAACCTATATATACCGACTGGTATACCTTCTCTAGAACCAAATAATAGGTTAACCCTCTTTTTACTCTTCAAAACTAGTTCCTCGAGTTCATCAACTACATCAGTTATATACTTTCCTTCGGGTTCAAACACTATAATTGGTTCACTAGATCTATCTCTAACGAGCTGGTGTAAATCCATGAGATACACGGGCACTCTATGTACTCTCCTATGATAACTTTTCTTCTGTACCTCATACCTAGAATTAATTCCTTCTAAAACAGCTTGTATAAACAACATTAGTTGTTCAGCATCCACTATACCTATAGGGGAAATGACTAGTTCTCTAACTTCGAAATTCTGTATTTCACGACCAATACGTTTCCCCATAACAATAATGGAGTCTCTAGGGCCTAAGTAAGGCATTTGAATAACAGCTATTTTCTTGAAAAACTCTATCAACGATTTCTTAGAAGGAGTCATTTTATGGTATTCTATAGTCCCTGGTTGAATAGATATTAGTGCTTCATCGCCTATGATCTCTACTAAAATTATTTTGTCGGGATACTTTAGGTTAACACTAGCTCCAGTTATCTTACGCACTACATCGCCAACAACAACATTTACATCAATACTAGTGAAGCTGTGTTTGCCTCTCCTAGTTGTTCTTACAGCAAAAGATTCTCTCTCACTAATCCTATTATCAATAACTTCTGAAACAGCTCTAGATATATCCTCGAGTGAGGCATTAGCAACTATGTCTATAGGGATAATCTTATCTGCTTCAACAACTTCACTAACTATTCGTTTATACAAGGTACTGGGATCAAGTTCACCGGCTTTCACAAGAACTAAACCCTTGAATCCCTTAGGAGAAGGAATAACCGTAGCCTTAGAATCTATTTCCTTAATTCTCGTAGCAACTATTTTCTCAAATCCTAGACCAGTCTTAATTAATAAATCATATTTTTTACCATAACTCATTATCTTCCGCCATAAATATCTCTAGCGCCAAACTATTATAAAGTCACTACTATAGAGTCATCACTAAACTTGTTATACATCAGAAATTATGAAGAATAATGAACTCGTTCTTACACTAGCTTATTTATAAAAGGAAGAAATCTACCTCTTAAACATAAGTGGAGATACTACTACAGCGGGTTTAGGTCCTTCAGGCGAAGGTACTTCAAGTAATTTAGATTTGTATATCTCTACTTTTCTTATAGGATAGATTTTTCTAGCAGCTTCAGCAATTTCTTGCGAGAATTTACCGAAGATCATTGCCTGTATTGTCTCGTCCAGCGTCATTTGAGGCACTTTATTCATTATAATGTCTCTCATAACTTTTCTAATAGCTTTCTTCTGACTCGTCTTACACCTATAGCTAGTTAAAGTAACTGCTGTTATCCTAAGCTTATATCCATCCTTTGTATAGACATCAAAGATACCCTGTATTTTACTACTCTTCCTCCTAATAAGACTCCTCATATAATCACGTGAAAGCTCGTGTCCCTTGAAACGCGTTATAGCTTTATCTCCTTGTACATCTATTATTTGGAAGAACAAGTGGATATGTACTTGAGTCAAGTCACCGGTTATATCATATAATGTTACCTCCATTACTCTACCAATAAGCTTGAGAGGATCGTCAGCAGGAGTTGTACCCAGTACTACACCACCAAACACGGGAGGAGCAACTACTTGATACCATTTCTTTAGCTTCCACTTATCTCTAATAGCTACTCTTCTTCTCGCAGACACACTTATTCACCTATACTAGCCCTTGTCTGTATATAGGGGTATTAAAATTTAGCTAGAGACACATACATACAGTAATAACGCTACAAATATTATCTAATTTATTATTTTATAGTTTTCTCTATCGTCTGTATTAGTGCAAGTATTTCATCAATACTTTGTTTTATGGAGTCTATGTATCTACTATTAAGAGGTGCTTCAAAAACTACTTTATACATATTATCATCATATGCGTCCTTAATGACCATATAATCTGGAGCTACTCTATTATCTGGAGACAGCATTTTATATATAGATTCTATATACTTTTTATCAGCTCCATATACTCTGAGAATTACACGAACTACTTCATCTCTTCTACTAGACAATCTCAGATACCTCAATAACTTGTTCATCACTTATTTCTTCAAACACTATTTTCTTATTAGTTCTTTTGAATTCAGAGAGTACTGTATAGTATTTATCTCCATTCTTCATGTAGACAGGATCTTTTTCATCTAATAGTCCTAATTCATTTAGTATTCTTATATAGACTTCAGGTCTCTTTATGATCCCTGCATTAATGTATGGAAGTTTCTTATTAAGTCTATAGAGTTCAATATGCTCACTTACTTCTTTTACAACATCCCCGATTATTCTTTCATAGAAACCATATACTCTATCAATAAGGCCTGTATCGTAGGGTAGATAGAATAGATTAATCAAGTAGTCTCCTCCAAGACTCATCAATACTAAATACATTCCATAAAGATCTAGTAAATCTATTATTTTCCCAAAGATATCTATGAAATAAAGTTTACCTATAATTTCTATAGGGCTTCTTTCCCTAAAACTACTGGATTTAATCAATGTAATTAGTTTTTCAGCAAGTAACTTTAACAACTTAGTATCTGTAACAATATCTCCGCTACTCATACTAGATGGGTCTTTTACGCCTAGTCTCTGAAGGAATTCTACAGCTTTATCTATAGAACCAGTTATTCCTGGTAGGTATGGAGATAGTGTATAAGCTAGTATTTCAACGAGCTTTCTCCTCTTCCACCCCCATAGCCTAAACCCTATTTCACTAAATACTTTATTTGATTTATCAAGATCTGCTACAAGCTTTGCTTCAAGCCCCATAAAACCATTTTTATTAAGGTCTAGATTTCTATCAATACCACCTATAATCGCTAATCCTTTATCAGTAAAATCTGTTACCCAATAATATTCGACAATTTCAGCTATAGTTGCTGATATACTTGAATTAGTTAGAATAATATTTTCGTTTTTTATAGATAAACCACTAGTTTTTCTATCATAAACTATAGACATACATTGTCCACTATTACAGTAGTCTAAGTCCAAGAATATAGTTGGTTCACGAACAACAGCGTTAGGCTTTAAAGATATGACTACTTCAAAACCGTTTTCAGTTAACACCTTATTAAGTATAGATGTAGCTATGATATTGTCAACAGATATTAGAGGAACTATCCTTACAATACCTTCACGTTTAGCTCTAGTAATGAAACTACTAAATAATTTATTTACAGCATCTATATCAGCCAATTTACACACCTTGTAAATGCACTAAACCTATTACAAAAACACTGGAAAACACTAAGTATACACTAGTACTTTCACTATTTACAGAGATGGTCTAAATAAATAAGTATATATGAGTAAATCAGGTTAGGATACTACAATGGATACTTCTCTAACAAAATACATCCAGGTATACAGGCAACAAATAATTAAGAACTAGCACTAAAGTTATGAATACTTGTTTATTAGGAATGATGCTTTTGGAAATAACGATGGTAACACAAATTAAGTAGAACGTTATAAGAAACCTGATACAATAAGTTTTGCTTTCTCAGGATCATATCTCCAGTCTGGAGGTAGTTTTCCAACTCGTTTATAGTACTTTACTAGTCTATGTATTTTTGATTCTAAGTCGATTAATCCCTTCTTTGCATGGAAGTCCTTAGGATGCTCTTCTAGGTGTCTACGTAGATTAACTGCTTTCTTCATAAGGAATAGTAGGTCTTCTGGGACAGGTAGAGTTACACCATGCTCTTCTAGGATCTTAGTCAGTTTCTTTCCAGTAACTTGTTTAACTAAGGGTATACCAAATTGGTCTCTGAGAATAATGCCTATCATTGAAGGAGTATATCCTTTCTTAGCTAGTTCAACAACTAATAATTCTACATCTTCTGGGCTCATGTCTAGCTTTAGCCAACGCGGTGGACCAGCTCTAGCTGGCCTTGTTGAATGTGATTGTCCTTTTTCTCTACGTTTATTCATAGCCTGTACCTCTTCTACACACTTGTTTCTACCTAAAAGGAAAAGGTTATAGGGTATTATAAGTTTTAAGTAGGTGTACTAGTTTAGAAAATGCTTTAGAAACTGCTTTAGCTCTATGACTATACATATTCTTTTCATCGATACTCATTTCAGCAAATGTCTTCTTTGAACTGCGGGGTACAAATATTGGGTCAAAACCGAAGCCTCCACTACCTCTAGGCTCTTTAGTTATAACTCCTTCTACTCTAGCTGTTTCAATGATAAAGAATGGTTCATAGACTATAGCTGCAACAGACATAAAATATGCTCTCCTATTATCAACTCCTTCCATTAGCTTAAGTATACCATTAACGCCTATGGTTTTATATACGTAGCTACTATATGGACCAGGAAATCCATTTAATGCCTCAATAAATAAACCAGCATCTTCTACTAAAACAGGTTTTTTAAACAATTTATAGTTCTCGAGAACAGCGTATCTTGCTATTTCTATAAGATCACTACTCTGTATCTCTACTTTAGCTCTAGACTCTATCATCTGCTCTAGACATATACCATACCTTTCAGCAATAGGCTTTACTTCATTAAGTTTATGGATATTTCCTGTGGCAAAGAATAGTTTAATACTACACGTATTTGTCAAGAGAAATCTTCCTCCTCAATCTCTCCTCTACGTATCTACCGCGGAGCCTGATATCCTTCACTTTATCTTTCAACTTAACTACAAAATCATGTCCTCTATATTCTTCATAACTCTTCCAAAAAGTATCCATAAAGATACTTGTTTTCTCAGGATATAATGCTTCAATACTCCTCAACAGCAAGTGTATATCAATAGCATATTCCTCTATATCTCTACTATAACCTGATAATCCAAAGTCTATAATATACGGTGTATTATTCTTGTCTACAATAATATTTGCAATAGTAAAGTCTCCATGATATATTGTTTTCTCATGCATTACAGCAGCCGATAATCCTAAGTTATACGCTATTGAATATACTGCATTAGAATCAAGTTCGCCAAAAACATTACTTAATCTAGCACCCTCTATATACTCCATGACAATACAGTAGTTATCTGGATCAACTAGATAAACCGCTGGAACCCTTAACCCCATACCATGGAGTTGAGACATAACTTTTCCTTCAACAATAGTCCTTCTATACCTAAACAATTTATCAAACTCTGGATGGCGGTAAGGCTTAGAAATTCTCACTTTAAGTACAGCTGGTAAACCATAATAGTCTATTTTGTATAATAGTGCTTCAGCTCCTCTAGCTAAAAGCTCTAGTCCTCCGGAAGCCATGGTAAGTCTACCTCATCAAGCCTCCATCTCTGTCTAACAAAGGCTTTCTCGGGATCAACAAATATATTGTGAAGATACGCTAGTAGTCCTGTCCAGGCAATCATAGCTCCATTATCTCCAGCATACTCTAGAGGTACAGTATAGTATTTAGCATCATGTAGTCTAGACATTTTATCAAGCTTACTATTAAGGACTTCATTAGCTGCTACACCACCTGTCAGTAATACCTCTTTTTTACCAGTAAGAGCTAGTGCTCTTTCAGAAACTTCGACTAACATATTAAACGCTGTCTCTCTAAGAGATAAACAGACATTACCTAGTTCTCTCCTATTCTTGGCTTTTTTTGCTTCTCTAAGAGCTGCTGTTAATAAGCCCGAGAATGAAAGATCATTCCCCTTTATAGTATAGGGCAAATCAATGAATTCACTACCCCATTCAGCACAAATATCTACTTGATGCATTCCTTTAACAACATAAGGTGGTGCAAGACCTACTTCTCTAGCAAAAGTATCTAAGAGATTCCCAAGAGGTATATCTAGTGTTTCACCAAGTACTCTATATCTCTTCCTCCTCTGTATAGCAATTAACGTATTTCCTCCAGAAACATATATGACTAGTGGATCACTTAAGTTATTCACTAATTTACCTATCTCTACATGAGCTACAGCATGATTTACTGGAACCAAAGGCTTACTATAATACGATGATAGGAAACGAGCTATAGATGCACCTACTCTAAGACATGGACCTAGACCAGGTCCTAAAGCTACAGCTATAGCATCTAGATCATCTATTTTAACACCAGCTTTCTCTAAAGCCCTCTTTAGTACTCGAGGCCCTTCTCTCATATGATGTAGACTAGCTTCTCTAGGGTGAATGCCTCCTTTCTCTGGAACATACTGTGCTTTCTCATTGGCTAGAATAGAGGGTTTTCCATCAATTATACCAGCTATTCCAACACCGAATGTATGAGAAGTAGATTCTATACCTAAAACAATAGTCTTCAACACAAGATACTCCTTACTTAGATTCTCTAATAAACTCTGTATATCCGCATTTGCCACAGTGCCATCTAGGCCTAGGTTTCTTGTGGAAAGCCATTATGCTTCCACATCTAGGGCATTTTTTGTTCTTAAGCCTAATATACCCTTTACTATAATCAAATTCATACAATTTATGTACATGAGCCATAGTCATACACCCCTCTACTGCTGGAGAGATAGAGCTTGTGTAGCATACTCGTTCCTCTTAATAACATACTCTGGTTCAAACAATTTCGCTCGATCAGGAGAATCATAGATATGTACTTCTACTCTCGTAACCCCCCATCCAAACTCAGACTCTATCTTCCTAACATATACTTTCTCTATATCAACGTTGTAGGCCTCTGCAATAGCTTTTCTTAGAATTCCACGAGAGGGTGTTCCTTTACCTATATGTGCAATCCTTATATCTAATTCAAGCCTCTTTATCAATGGATTATATTTCTCATTAACAACTTCTCCCTGGTATTCATCACCTATCTTTATTACTTTAGCCATTTCATCTACACCCTTTATACGAGTATCCTGTGTATAGCTCTAAGTATACTCTATCCTCTCTTTTATGCATACTATATCTGGTTTAAATGTTTTGAGCATCTTAATAACTCTATTCTTCACTACATAATTATATTCTGAAACAACTACTCCTACACCTGGTTGTCCATAGACTATACTCAATGCTTCTCTACGATAGACGTAGACAAAAGGAATCAAGTCTTCTTCTCCAACAACATAGATATTTCTTCCAATGTCTCCTAGGGAAATCATTGTTTTAGAATTTAACGAAATAGTGCCACGCGGATTATATACTATAACATCGTAGCTTCTATTAGATGTATAGCTTAGATAGTCTCTACGCATAGTTTTTCCATCAAAGACTTTTTCTCTACAACCTAGAGTATTGGATACATAATCACCTACACATACATCAATGTTTTTCTCTAAGTCGCTTATAGATATTGTACTCTTGATTTTAGTATAGAGAATTCCCTGGGGTATACTAAGTATTTTCCTAAGCCAAAAAGGCATTTTCAATACTGGTATACAAATCATAAAAGCACTACCTTATTCTCAAAGCATAGCGGCCAGGTTTAGTTATTCCAAGTGATTTAGCTATTTCAGAGACCTCCGGATCTATTATTATAACCATTCCTTCCCAGTCTTCACTAAAATCTCTTGAGCCACATAATGGGCATTCCTCAGCTTCTCTAGGAACAAGGTATTTACATTTCCTACAAGCTTTGAAGGGTTTTCTCCTAATTCTAGCTGGCAAGGCATACACCTAGAAACTCTACTTCCTCTTCTTAGCTTCTTCTTTAAGTTTTTCAATCCATTCAATTTTACCTAAGAAAGGCTGTCTCAGTGTAAGATTTACTCTTAATCCCTTGCCAGGCATTAGAGATACATTATAAACTCTAGCTCTAACAACATCGCCTCTTTCAACGAGCCTACGTGATTCAACAAGTCTTAGTCCAGGCCTAGTTGGATCGTATTCAATTTGTTCATCAGCTATCTGAGATTTATGTATAAAACCATCTGTCGCTCCTAAGTCTATGAATAATCCATAACTTGTTACAGTAACTACGCTTCCTTCAACTACTTCTTGTACAAATGGATTGAAGGAGAGTACAGTAAACTCTGCTTCATGATATGTTCCGCCATCACCAGGTATTATCCTTCCTTCTGGAGATACTTTTACATCTATTACAGCAACTATTATGCCTAGATCCTTGCTTACTCTACCTTCATACACATCCCTCAAAACTCTTAAAGCAGCTTCATCTAATGGTTTATTGAAGTCTTCTGGCGGTATTCTAACAACATCCCTTAGTCTATAGATCCTGTACATTTCCATACACCACTTAGTTATACAGTTATTGTGTATTATATTACATGTATTAAAATAGTTTTTAATCTACACCTTGTGCTTCAAGTAAATGTTTCTCCTCCCTAAAATATATCTCGGGTAAACCCTTCTCCCTCAATCTACGTCTTAGTACTCTATCATTTGTAGCTACAATAAATTTCTCTTTAGAAGCTATATCAAGTATTAAATCATCTACTGTAACGCCACGGGGTCTCTCAATATCTATTACTCTGCACTTCTTCTTAACAATATCTAGAGCTAGTCTTGCAGCTTTCCTCTCTTTTACTCCGCCTCTACTAGCTATTCTCTCTAGCTCCTCTATTACAGGCTTTATAACATAGTACTCTGGTTTAGTTAAGAGAATCTCCTCTATTTGCTCAAATACATCTACTCCTTTACCTAAGAGCATTAACATATTAGTGTCTAGGAGAACTCTGTATTTCTTCAACACTATATCCCATAGACAATACATTGCTTTAAGAAAGTTCTTCTATAGTACCCCATCCAGTTAATCTCCATCTACCAAGTACTTGCCTACTAATAGCTACTCTAGAGCCTTCCCTTGTAGATACTGGGTCTCTTAACCTAATCTCTATTTCATCTCCTTTTACACGAGTAACTATTCCAAGTCTTATCGCTGTTCCAACAGTAACTATTATGGGTTCACGTACTCTTATCGGAGATATCTTGACTAATTCTTTAGTACCAACTACACGCTCCATAAGCCTGTATTTAACAACTAGTGTAGTAGCTATAGGAGGTAGTTGACCGGGTTTCCCAACAATATTACCTACTAGTGCATCAGCTTTAGTTAAACTTGGGTCTAGTTTAGTACCTATAGCTAATAATCCCCCAGGCCTAGCTTCATCTACTTCTAGATCGCCGAATCTAAGGCTCACTACCTCTGTTACAACGGGTTCGTATCTGTACCTACCAGGTCCTATGGGTATTCTTATTCCAGGCCTAATCTCTATTTCATCACCTACTCTTAGAACTCCCTGTATTAGAGAACCACCTATAACTCCTCCTCTTAATTTATCAGGTGGAGTACCAGGTTTATTTACATCAAAGCTACGAGCAACATACATAAGAGGCGGTTTTGAAAGATCTCTTTCAGGAGTAGGTATGATCTCTTGGATCGCCTGAAGCAATACATCTATATTAGCTTTGTGGAGAGCACTAACAGGTATTATAGGAGCATCCTCAGCCCATGTACCCTCTAAGAACTTCTTAATCTCTTTATAATTCTTTAGAGCTTGTTCACGAGATACAACATCAATTTTATTCTGTACAACAATAATGTTTCTAACACCAATTATATCCAATGCAGCAAAGTGTTCTCTAGTTTGAGGCTGGGGACATGGCTCATTAGCTGCAATTACTAGTATTGCTCCATCCATTAAAGCTGCTCCAGAAAGCATTGTAGCCATAAGCGCTTCATGGCCGGGAGCATCGACAAAACTTACTCTACGTAAAAGCTTAGACTCGAGCCCTCCAGGACAAGTGGGTTCAGTAGTATATGCTTCAGGGGGTTCAAGGTTTTCACAATAAGCTATATTTCCATCAGCGTAGCCAAGCTTTATAGTCATACCACGCTTTAGTTCTTCACTATGTCTTGCAGTCCATATACCAGTTATTGCTTGTACTAACGTAGTTTTTCCATGATCTACATGACCTACAACACCTATGTTTACTTCAGGTTGCCTAAGCTCCCAAGGCATTCTCCTACACCCCCATCTCAACACTATATCTTGTTACAGCATAAACTATTGTATTCATATAGTGTATACTATACAAAAAGTATTTCTAGTCAAAAACTTGTCTAAGAAAAACAACTAGCTAAGGCACTATCTTTGTATTAATCTGTACAATATCTTCAGTAATAGTGTTTCCACGCACCATCTTTCTTCTACGCTCGCCTTTTTCACGAGGCCTAAAACCTGGTGGACCAGATAGTAGTACTCTCTTCTTTACACCACCCATGATATCTGGTCTCATGGGGAAACCGCTGTAGTCGCTCCCACCGGTTATCTCTAGTTTAACACCTTTTAAGCCAACAATAGATCCATCAAAAGTATCTCCAATTCTTAGACCAATTAATTGTTTAGCACGATCATCTTTAATCCTTATCTGCCATGCACGAGCTCTAAAAGCTTCAGCTTCTGCCTCTGACATACCTGTTTTCTCTACAAGTAAATCAGCGCTAACATGTATCTCGTTATCGGGTATATTATCGTCTACTACAACCCATGCTCTAATATTCACTTTGTCCCCAGTCTCTTTCCTAATCCTTATAGTAATTACATTGTGTTTGGGAGCTAGTTTCTCGTATAACAATTTATTTAGTTTCGCTATCGGTAGCTTAAATCCTTCTTTTTCATCTCTACCGTACTCTATATCAGCGTCTCCAACAACTTTTACTTTAACAATATTCTCTAACTTAGGAGCCTCTGGATCAGATATCACGATCTTGAAATCAGGCACTATAGATCCCCCGGTGCCCTACGGCACCAGCCTATACTATACCATTGTCTCGTATACAAACAGGTATATAACTATATATGTTTTATCGAGCTACTAAAATACTATAATAATTACTATAGGAATAAACTATCTAATAGACATACTGTAAGAGAAAGGTGATACACTATGGTTGCTGCAAAAAAAGAGTGGATTAGACAACCTATAGTAGTAGTACTAGGCCATGTAGACCATGGAAAAACTACTCTACTAGATAAAATAAGAGGGACTACAGTAGCAAAGAAGGAGCCAGGTGAAATAACACAACATGTTGGAGCAAGTATTGTACCTATGAGTGTTTTAAAGAAAGTAGCTGAAGAACCTCTTAAAAAATACTTTCCAAGGCTAAGAATAGATCTTCCAGGGCTACTCTTTATAGATACTCCAGGACACGAGCTCTTCAGTAACCTTAGGAAGAGAGGAGGTAGTGTAGCCGATATAGCTATACTAGTTATAGATATTATAGAGGGGTTTCAGCCTCAGACTATAGAGAGTATACAGATACTCAAGGAGAGACGAGTACCTTTTATAGTAGCTGCTAATAAGATAGATAGAATACCTGGTTGGAGACCAAATCCAGATAAACCATTCCTTGAGACAATACAGAAACAAGACCCTAGAGTACAGGCAAGACTAGATGAACTAATATATAGACTCATAGACCAGTTCTATAGACAAGGATTTATGGCAGAACGATTTGATAGAATAAAGGACTTTAGAAGAACAGTATCAATAGTCCCAGTATCGGCTAAAACAGGAGAAGGTATACCAGAGCTACTAGCTCTACTAGCAGGTCTTGTACAACAGTATATGAAGAAAAGACTTGTTACAAGCGATGAACCAGCTCAAGGAGTTATTCTAGAAGTTAAAGAAGAACCTGGTCTAGGAACTACAATAGACGTAATAATATATGATGGTGTATTGAGGAAAGGAGACATAATAGTTGTTGGCGGGAAACAAAAGCCTATTGTAACAAAAGTTAGAGCCTTACTAATGCCTCGTCCACTCCAGGACATGCGTGCTCACGAAGGAAGGTTTAGAACAGTAGATGAAGTAGTAGCTGCAACTGGTGTAAAGATTTCCGCTCCTAATCTAGAAGATGCACTAGCTGGGTCACCAATATACGTTGTTCCCTCAAACGACCTTATAGGAGAGTATACTAGGAAGATTATAGAGGAAATAGAGTCTATAAGAATAAAGACCGATAATGTAGGAGTAGTTGTCAAAGCCGATACTCTTGGAACACTTGAAGCACTTGTAGCAGCACTTAAAAGAGAGAACATACCAGTTAGATACGCTGACGTAGGACCAGTATCTAAGAACGATGTACTAGAGGCTATAGTTGTTAAAAAATCTAGGCCAGAATACGGCGTTATACTAGTCTTTAACGTAAAAGTACTACCTGACGCTAGAGCATTAGCTGAAAAAGAATCTATAAAGATCTTTTCAAACAACGTAATTTATAGATTAATAGAAGATTTTACCGAGTGGATAAAGAAGCTTAAAGAAGAAGAGAAAAGAAGAGAACTAGAATCCCTCATTAGACCAGGTAAAATCAGGATTCTACCAGGCTATATATTCAGGAGAAGTGAGCCAGCAATAGTAGGTATCGAGGTTCTAGGCGGTAGAATAAAGCCTGGATACCCATTAATGAGGGAAGATGGTATGAGGATAGGGGAGATCATGCAGATAAGGGATCGTGATAAAGTACTTAAGGAAGCTATTGTAGGACAAGCTGTTGCTATATCAATTAGAGGTAGAGTAATGGTTGGTAGACAAATAGATGAAGGAGATATTCTCTACACAGATATACCGAAGGAACACACGAAACTATGGCTTACAAAATACAAGAATGAATTAAGTGATGATGAGAAAATGGTGTTGAAGGAAATAATAAGTATTAAGAGGAAGAAGGATCCATTCTATGGACTAGCTTTTTAGTAGGTGAGAAACGGGAAAAATACTTGCCTAAGAAGTATATAAAGGATGGAGAAGAACACTGGTCTACTCAAGTATTTCTTCTTCTCTAAAGACAACTCTTATTTCATGCTCAGCACTCTCAGGACTATCGCTAGCATGTATGACGTTCTCTCTTTTAGATAAAGCATAGTCTCCTCTTATTGTACCCGGAGGCGCTTCTCTACCATCAGTAGGCCCTATCATGAGCCTAGCAACAGATATAGCGCTATCTCCTTCAATAACCATTGCCACTACAGGCCCACTTGTTATAAAGTCTATAAGGCTTTCGAAGAACGGCTTACCTTTATGTACTTTATAGAATTCCTCGGCTTGTTCCCGCGTGAACTTAAACATTTTCAAAGCTTTTATTTTAAACCCTTTTTTCTCAAAACGAGAAATTATTTCACCAACTAATCTCCTAGAAACACCGTCTGGTTTAATCATTATAAGTGTTTTTTCGACAGCCATCGGCTTCACCGAGATGATGATAAGTATTGTTGTTGAATAAAAGATTTATCCAATACTACCTACTTGCTTGTCGAGCCTTTAAAGTCCACTTATACTTCCTGGGATCCCTACGTAGAACTAAATAGCTTTTGAAGCACTTCCTACTACAAAACCATAGTACACTACCATCGTTTTTAACATACATCAACCCAGTGCCAGGCTCTATAACACGTCCACAGAAACTACAATGCACTATCTTAGGCACAAGCATCCACCCTTATTTCTCCCTTCTCAACACCGTCTGCTATCCATAAAAACCTTTAATAACTATATAAGTTTTATCGTAATCTTTATAATAATATATACAGAGTCTAGAAAGAACTAGTTGTAAAACCAGTAGAGAGAGTGATAGATATTGAGTAATGAAGAAAAGAAGATCTATGCCGAACAACCTCCTGTCAACGTAATAGAAGAAATAGGTTTCCCAGCTGAAGTCATACAGATCATAGGTAGAACTGGTGTAACTGGAGAAATTATACAAGTTAGAGTACGAGTACTAGAAGGACGCGATAAAGGAAGGATTATTACGAGAAACGTGAAGGGCCCTGTTAGAATAGGAGATATATTAATACTTAGAGAAACTGAGCGTGAAGCTAGAAGACTTAGTAGAAGAAGATAAAGAATCCTCTATGAATTTTCCATACACAGAATACCCTCTTTGACCAAACTAGTTTTTACAATATAACAGTACTACTATAATGATTTATTAAAAAACTGTTTGGGGCTTTAATTTAGCTAGTTTTTAATCTACTTACTTACCAGCCTTAGCTCTAAGTTCTTGAACAGCCTTAATGATTTCTTCAACAAGTTCTTTTGCTGCACCAGGGTCTATTATTGCTGCACTAGCTGCTGCAACTTCTATACCGGCTGCTTCACCCAATCTCTTCTTACTAGGCACATAGACATACGGTATCTTTTTCTCATCGCAGAGAAGTGGGAGATGAGCTACTATCTCCGGTGGATCAACGTCTTCGGCTATTAGAACTAGTTTTGCCTGTCCTCTCTCAACAGCTTTAGTAGTTTCGTTAGTACCCTTCTTTATTTTACCACCTGTTTCTCTGGCTTTCTTAAGAGCCTCATACGCCTTCTCAGCAAGTTCTTGAGGTACTTCGAATTTTACATAAAATGGTTTACTCATACGCTCATCCTCCTCCCTAACGGTCGTCCAATCTAGTTCTAATCAAGAGAGAATTGGATTTATAAATGTATCTGTCTCATATACTCTGCAATAGTAAAAACTGTGCCTGCGTTAAGGATGAGCATATATAGCTCTTATGCCTTCATACGTTTTCTCTATTCTCACAAAACCATATCTATAGAACTGTATTGTTTTCCCATCTTCTATTCCCTCTAAGGCTTTCTCCGCAATACCATGGATTACTCTAAGTTCTTCTCCTTCAGGAACCCATATTTCTACATCGACATAGTCTTTGTAGGGAACCCACTGTATTATCGGAGCCTTATACTTTCTAGCTGTATCTAAGCTTGTGTCTATAAATTTTGTTTTAACAATAAGTTGTTCTCCATCTATAGAGACGCCACTATAAACTACGTTAGCCAGCTCCATTAGTCTAACAATTTTGTTCTCTCTAAACAGTTTCAAGTCTTCTCCTGAGACAAAGACTCTGAATGTAGGCCCATCAAACCTGTACTCATACACCTCCTTAGTAGATGGATGCCTAGTTATATGGGCAACTAACTCCTCTGGTGCATTAATTACTTCAATAATAACTGGTTTTACAACCATCATGTACCTTGGTGATCTAGGGTCTATGATCTTACGGTTAATCGCTGCTAAGTTGACATAGCTTATTCTAGCGTCAATTTTCTTAATACCAACATCTTTTATAATCTCATGTATAGTCTCTGGAACGATTCCTCTTCTCCTAAGAGCAGCTAATGTACCGAATCTAGGATCATCATATACTAAAAATCCCTCACTAATTTTCTTCCTCATGAGACTCTTACTTAGCATAACTCCTTCGAGACTCAGTCTACCAAAATGTATTGTAACAGGGTATTCCCAGCCCATATGGGAATACATGAACTTTTGCTTGATAGTATTTGTCTCGTGTTCTTTAGCTCTTAGTATATGTGTTACACCCATTAAGTGATCGTCTACTCCAGCCGCAAAATTGTATGTAGGCCACACAATATATTTATCGCCGACAACTGGGTGTGGAGTCTTACTAGTATCTATTATTCTTACAGCAACCCAGTCTCTAACACTAGGATCAGGATACTTGAGATCCGTTTTTATTCTTACAACAGCTTCTCCTTCACCATAATATCCTTCAAGCATTTTATCAAATTCTTCTAAATTATCTTCAACACTAGTATTTCTATGGGGACAAGCCCTTCCTTGATCTCTATATTTCCTGAACTCGCTAGGACTACATTTATCAACATAGGCACCTCCACGACTGATAAGCTCTTTTAATACTTCATAGTATATTGGGAGCCTAAGGCTCTGAATATATTCTTCATCCCATTTGATACCCAGCCACTTAAGATCATTCTTTATCTGTTCATAAGCATCTGGGAATGGAGCTTTAGTTCTAGGATCAGTATCTTCAAATCTAAGTATCATCCTACCCTTATACATGACAGCATAGAGGTAGCTGAGGTAAGCAGGTCTAGCATTTCCTAAGTGAATAGTATAGTCTGGGTTAGGAGCAAATCTAGTAACTACTTTTCCTGCTACAGCATTTGGTAGAGGAGGCAGTTCCTTCTTTTCTTCTCTAGTTCTCTCCTCAAGTAATTCAGGCCATTTCTCCTCGATAATCCTCTTTTGTTCAACCAGAGATAGTTTATTCACTTCTTCAACAACTTCCTTAATTATCGGAATTAATTGTTTCACTATCTTTCTAAGCTCGGGTTTTTCCCCAATAACTTTAGATACAACAGGACCTAAGGCGGCTTTACCACTATGTTTTACTGCATTAAGTAGAGCGTGTTTGTATGCAATTTCCTTAACTTCTTTTAATAGTGATTCTTCTAACGTCATTTTCACTCACAACCACGAGTATGTATTTCTCGGGGCGTTCCCAAGGAATATTTACAACCAAGAAAACTATACCACTACACGCACTCTTATAGACTCTTACTTCCCCCTTACCAGTAACCATATAAGCAATCTTATCTCTTTCTTCAACAACATCTCCTTCACTAACAAATACGTATGGCTGATAAGCTTTTATCTCCATAAGACATACATCCACGCCTTTATCTACATGTAGTGCTTCAATTTCTCGGTCTTTCCTAAACCTAGGTATAACTATGATTCCTCTAGTAGTCTTTCCATTAACTAAATCAATTGCTTTATCAATAACGTCTTCATACAATATGTGGCCATAGCTTTTTACACCCTTTTTTTCACTTGAAAACCTGTATTCAATGCCATCATATACTATGTAGTAGTCACCATCAACGTCTTCAACGTATACTTCTGGATATTCGTATTTCTCCATAAAATCCACCTTTACTGCAAACTATGTTTGTTAACTCTTAATTAACTCTTGGTATAAGTTCCAATCAATACCTCTCGACTTAATAAGGTTGTTTACATATTCACTCAAGTATACAGGTTTACCCTTGAGTTCTTTCACATTCGATGCTCCAACTAAGAACATGAGTGTTTTTAGCTCGTTAATATAGTTACGTACATATTCTCTAGCCATACTATATCCTTTAGATAGGAGAACCCGGAGTATTGATGCAGCAAAACCAGCCATATCAGCTCCTATAGCGATGTTTATACCAGCTTTAAATCCATCCCATACTCCTCCACTAGCTATTATAAATGATGAAGGAGCTGTCCACCTAGTCTCTATAACTGATAAAGGCGTTGGAATACCCCATCTAGATAGTTTCTTAGCTAAGAAAAACCTTTTTTCATCACCTTTCCTTAAAGCTCTATAGCCTTCTACAAGAATCCAGTTGGTTCCACAAGCCCCAGCTACATCGAAGTAGTTAACTCCTATTCCATGGAATTTCTTAACTACCTCCATAGACAATCCATTGCCTACTTCTTTAACTATTACTGGAACCCCAATAGCATACTTTATATCACGTACTTTCTCCAAGAGATCTTCGTTAAACCTAGTATCTCCCTCTAATTGAATAAGTTCTTGTCCAGGATTTAAGTGGATAGCTAATGCATCAGCGTTAAGTGTTTTAACTATATACTCTACATCACTAATCTCTAGATCATTTAAAGTATTCAAACCGATATTCCCTATAACCGGGACATCTTTTGCAATTTCTCTTACAATAGTATATGAGCGAACAACTTCTTCGACACTCTTATTCTCAATAAGAGCTCTCTGACTACCAACACCTATAGCAATACCTTCTTCTTGAGCTATTCTAGCTAGTAATTCATTTACTTTAGTAACTTCGTTATGCCCGCCCGTCATACCAGTTATCATTATAGGTGCTTTAAGAGTATATCCTAGAAACTCTATAGCTGTATCAATATCGCTGTAGTCAAAGCCCGGGAAAGCATTGTGTACAAGCCGAATACCAGAGTATATATCTTCACAGTAACCCGGTACACTAACATCTTCTTTTAGAACTACATCTATATGTTCAAACTTCCTCAAAGACGTCTCATTAAACAATTTCTACACCAGATACTGTAGCTATTGAAACATAGTCTCCTAGATCACGGACATATACTCCATAGGTTCTCGGATATATGTTATAAACTATATAGTATAAACCATTAAAGATTCTTACTGTATCATAGAATACACTAATACATTCTCTAAAACCATGAGATAATATACAGCGAGTCAACTCAATTACAGCGTAACCACTTAAGTGTATAATAGAAGACCTTATAGCTGATTCATTAACGATGGATAATACTTCTTCTCTAGAAAACCTCATATGCTCTCTAACATCAATTTCTAAACCTAGATCATCAGGTAAAACTACATGTTCTTCTTCATTACGGTAGACAAGGTTTTTGCCTAGTAGAAGAGCTTTCCTTAAACCAGGGATTATCGAGTCTCTAATCCCAATAACTCTATCAATACTGTTAGCTACTTCGAAAGCTTCTCTACTATCCAAGCCCATGTACTCTATAGCCTTTTGTGTAATAAATACATACACTAGTAAGTTATATGGAAACGCTTTATCTATAGTTAATCTAACTCCTTTATTTCCAAGAACTTTTGCAACGATTGTTTGAAAGAATTTCGTTAAATACTCAATCAGCGTTCTCCGATAATCTTCATCACTATATTCATGTACTTTATCTAAGTATACAACTACTCTAGGCTCGTTTATGAAGTCTATTTCGAAATCTATGCACTTACTAGTATTCACAATAAATACTGGATTACTTGATTCAATAGGCGTAGAAAACAAAGGTATTGGAACAATTACTTCTCTACTGCACATTATAGTCATCTCAAGTATACATTTTTGACGATATTCAAGCAAAAGCTTTTACTATACTATCCATTAATCAGTAACCCTAATTTGCTGATAAACTAGAATATACTATCTACGAATAAGGAAGTTATATATTTCTAGAACTATTATTCTCGATAAAACCTTATTGATGCATAGCCTACTACGGCTGATTTGTCTCCAGAAGTATCTCCTGATGTAGCATACTTTAATAGTTTAGCTCTAGCTTTATCTCCATATACTAGCTTAGTGTATTCCATGAGAACCATTATTCCTCCGGGCCCACAAGCTGTTACATTAAGTTCTCTAATAGTATTGTAGAAGCCTTCAGTATCTAGTTCTTCTATTTTCTTAATAGCCTCTAAATCCTTCTTCATAGCTACTTCGTGGGGTTCATAGTGTGTAAAATCACTACTAGCAATCACTACAATATCTCTGCCTAAGTGAGCTACTGAATCGTATATCGCTTTAGCTAAGTCTCTAGCTACATCTGGAGTCTGTAACGCTAGCACTATGGGCACTATCTTGAATTTGTTGCCAAACAGGTATTGGAGAAACGGTATCTGTACTTCAATAGAGTGTTCATCGATATGAGCGTGAACGTCTAGTTCTGCATAATTGCTATTATTTATAATAGTTCTAGCTAACTCAGCATCTACTTCTACTTGACCTAGAGGAGTCTCCCACAAACCCTGTGGATATACAGATACTAGAGCACCATAACCTGTGTGGTTAGGACCTATTATAATGAATGTTTCAGGCATCCCCTCCATTGCTAAATAATAGTAGGTATGAGCTGCTACAGGACCACTATAGATATAGCCTGCATGAGGAACTACAAAACCTGTGCTCAACTTATTTCTAACACTAGATACACTAGGGATTCTCCCAGGCCCTATATGGTGTAGAAAAGATTCTTCAATAAGCTTCTTTAAATCACTTGGGTCAGCTGGATAAAAATAACCTGAAACAGCTGGCCCACGGACATCAGGGTATATCTCCAAAGACCTAGATTCACCTCTCTAGACGAGCTTCGAATTCTGTAGGAGGCTCAGGCAGATCTCCATCGGGAGGTATAGCTCCTCTTTCCCTCAATACTTGTCTAGCAAGTAGCCAGTATATGAGTGCTAAGCTCTTCCTACCCTTATTGTTAGCAGGTATTATCAAGTCTATGAATTCTGTCCTATTATCTGTATCTGTTAATGCAACTATAGGTATACCTATTTCAGCTGATTCCCTTAGAGCTTGAGAATCTGCTCTAGGATCAGTTATAACTACTACATCTGGCTCGAAATACCATTTTAGAGAAGGATTAGTGAATGTACCAGGCATGAATCTACCTATGAACGGCCTACATCCAACGTATTGACAGAATTTAGTAACAGGCTTCTGCCCATAAGGTCTAACAGATACAGCAGCTATTTTAGCTGGCTCGAATCTAGCTAGGAATTTTGCAGCAATCTTTATTCTTTCATTAATCTTCCGTATATCAAGTATGTATAAACCATCATTGCGTACTCTATAAACGAATTTCTCCATAAACTTAGTACATATGTGTGTACCTATATGAGTACCAGCTGCAAGATATTGTTCTAATGGAATAAGTAGTTCTATGCCTTTCTTAACTTCCTCTTTTCTCTCAGGCCTAGGCTGCGGAGTACTTTCTGAAGCCATACAATACACCTCTTTCTAGTTAGCTTATTTTCGGGAAATTAAGGATCTCATAAACTAGTTCTACATGGGACAAGAACATTCTTCTACAACAATATCTTTTAACACCTAGATCGTCAAGTACTTTAGCAGGGTCTTCACCAGCTTCTACACGTTTCTTAAACTCATCCCATAAATGCCCTATTGGAGCACCACATGTAAAACAACGTACGGGTATAATCACAATTCTTCACCTATAGCTCTTCTGCCATCTTCTACGGGCAGAGTACCTCATATACTTTTCAGGCTCTGTCCTACGTGGGTCGCCGGATAACATGTATCTATCGTAGTCGTTCAAAACCCTCTTCAACTCTTCGTTATCGTCGGCATACTTAAGTAGTCCACGAGCAATAGCCATTCTAACAGCATCTGCTTGACTCATTACTCCACCGCCTTTAACAGTTACTCTAATATCTACTTGTTTCCAGAGGTCACCTACTAGAACTAGAGGTTCATACATTTTGAGTCTGGCAAGCTCTATAGGATAGATTTCTAAGGGGATGCCGTTAATCCATATTCTTCCTTCGCCAGGCTTTATTATAGCTCTAGCAATACTTGTCTTACGCTTACCAGTGGCTATAACTATTTTCGCTGTAGTCTGCTTAGTTTTCTGGCTCATTTCCTCCAGGCACCCCTCCATCCAAGGTGTTTAGAGAGTTCAAAGAGAGTTATATACTTGCCTTTAAGCCTAGATGCGTCAGCTTCTTTGAATCTAATGAACTCCTTTTCTTTACCCTCAAACTCTGGAGGTACTCCAATATATACACGAAGCCTCTTATAGGCATTCCTACCCCTAGGCTTATCTATAGGCAGCATACCTCTCACAGTTCTCTTAAATATTCTATCTGGTGCCTTAGGCCTCCTAATACCTCCTTTATAGGGGTTATGGAGCGTCCTAACTTCCTCTAGTAGCTTATACCCCATGATAACTCTCTTAGGTTCTCCACTCAATACAGCTTTTTCAGCATTTACTACAATAACTCTATATCCTTCTAGGAGTTTCTTAGCTATAATACTAGCTAATCTACCCAAGATCTGATTTGAAGCATCTATTAATAGAGTCTTTTGTTCACTCATAATAGATCACCCAATGATCTTAACATTGCTTCCCCGAGGATTCTCTTTAACTAGATCAAGTATATGCATAGCTTTGCCACCGACAGCAAGTATTTTCTCTAATGCCTTCTTAGAAAACGATATAGCTGCTACAGTTACCGGGTGATCCAAGGAGCCTGCTCCAAGTACTTTACCAGGTACTACAACAACTTCGCCGTTCCTAGTATACCTGTTTATCCTACTTACGTTAACAGCTATTCTCTTCCTACGAGGCTTCTCAAGTAGATCAGCTACAGCATCCCATATTGGTGCTTTATTTTTATTAGCTGCTTTACGGAGCTCTCTAATAGTCTTCCTCAACACTATATTTGTGGGTCCAGTCCTCTTCATTCTATAACACCATTCTGCCTAAGTTTATCTAAGAAATCATTCAATTTTTGATCAAGAATACGTACAGCTTCAATAAGTATTCTCCTGGGGGAAAGGGAGCCTGTTGACTCAATAGTGAGTATATATTCTTTCTCTCTATAACCGAGCTTCAATGCATTTGTTGGACAAACGTTTTCACAGGCTCTACAAAGAGTACACTCTATAATTTTATCCTTTCTCACAACAGGCCTGCCATTCTTTAGCTCAAGTACTTCTCTAGGACATGCTTCAACGCATCTACTGCATCCTTCAATACATTTGCTATAATCAATCGATATATTAGCTATATACTTGTGCGCGGCAACAGATACTGGACTCCATTTAGCGTGTTCCTTACCTCTACCTAGGCGGGCATATGCTTCTAAACGTATTTCATGACCTGGCCCAAGGACTAATATAGGAATTGAATCATAGACAGGCTTTACACTAGGGTCGCTTGTCCTTAAGTCTCTGCTATAAACTATAATGTTTTTATTAGATTCAAGAGGACTAGATGCCTCTAGATCAAGTTTTACAAAACATTCTTCAGGAAAAATAGCTTCTTCAGCAACAGTACTGCATTCCTCTGGAGACTTGTATTTCTCAAGAGCTTCTTCGCTAGTTAATGGTATGAGGCCTAGGCGATGAGCTATTATCTCGTCATCAAATACACTAGAGTTTAGAGTAAATACTACAGAATCAACAGCCATAGTAGGTACTTCACTAATAGATACACGCCTTATAGCATTCAATACATGGAGAGGAATATCCTTTATGTAAAGTCTTACTCTTAAAGGATTCTTTTCTAATACAGTAATCTCCAATACAGCATCACCATAGTAAAAAACTTAGACTCTCCTACCACGTCTTCCTCCAGGCCTACGCGTTGTATCGTGTGGAAGTGGTGTAACATCTTCTATTCTACCAATAATGAAGCCTGCACGAGCTAGTGCACGTATAGCTGCTTGAGCTCCAGGACCAGGTGTTTTAGGGCCATGTCCTCCAGGAGCTCTTACTTTTATGTGGAGAGCAGTAATTCCTTTATCCATAGCTTCTGTAGCTACACGGCTTGCAGCAAGCATTGCAGCATATGGACTAGGTTTCTCACGATCAGCTTTTACAACCATTCCACCACTAGCTCTACTAACTGTTTCAGCTCCAGTTAAATCAGTTATATGTATTATGGTGTTATTTGGTGAACTATATATGTGGGCTACACCCCATTTTAGTTCACGTAGAGAGAAAGCCATGTTCTTCACCCACTAGCTTGTTCTTCAGCCATTTTCTTGAAGGGACTTGTAGGTGCATAATCTATTAAATCTTCTTCATCTCTTCTAACAAGGTATCCTGGAGCAGTAACTCTACGTCCACCAATAGCTATGTGTCCATGGACTATGAGTTGTCGAGCCTGATATATTGTCTTAGCCAATCCCTTCCTATAGACTATAGTCTGTAGCCTCCTCTCGAGAATATCTTCAGTAGTTAATGATAGAACGTCATCGAGAGTAGCATTCTCGGGTAGAAGACCTAATTCGTATAATCTATGAAGGAGAGCTCTTTCTCTCTCCTCACGTATTTCACGAGGTACAGCAAGTAGTGCACGTGCTTGGTGACGGAATTTACGGACAAGTGTTTGAGCTATCCACAACTCACGTTTATTACGTAGCCCATATTCTCCAACAAGCTTCATTTCCTGGAGTAAACGCTCTTTTCTCCAGGGATGGCCAGGTCCTTCCCATTTCTTACGAGGTTTACGTGGATCACCCATTTAGACCACCCCAGGCTACTTCCTCCTCTTCTTTACACCAACAGTTATACCTGTACGTCCAGTAGTACGTGTTCTCTGTCCACGGACCTTTAATCCAAGAGCATGCCTTATACCGCGGTAGCTCTTTATCCTCTTTTCTCTCTCAATATCCTGTTTTACATAGAATATGAGTTCGGCCCCAATTAAATGCATGTCTTTGCCTGTCTCATAGTCTTTCCTACGATTAAGCATCCAAGGAGCTATTCCATATGCAAGAGGATTCTTTAGAGCTTCTTCAATCTTTTTGACTTCGGAATCAGTTAAATAACCAATTCTCTTCTCAGGATCAATACCGAGTGCTCTACATAATGCATAAGCTAAGTTTACACCAATACCTTTGATCTCTGCTAGACCATATGCAGTCTTTAAACTACCATCAATATCTGTGCCAGCTATTCTCACAATATACTTAAACGCTGAAGCACTCAACTACTGCATCACCTAAATCTATATCTCTCCCCCGTTACATGCACCTTAGGAAACCTATTCTAGAACCTATTTTAAATATTTCTTCCCCCAATAAAATAATGCTGGGAAAAACACGTTTATAAACAAGCATTGTCTTCTAAACACTTTCTAAACAACTCCATCATCCTACGAGCATTCTCAAGCATAGCGTGGTCGTTGTTAAAGAAAACATAGATCTTCTTAGGCTTAAGCCTCAATACATTCCTTATAACATCAAGTAGTTCTTCATCTGTATAGTAGTGGCTATACCAGTAGCTTCTACCATGCATTCTAACGTATACACTCTCACTAGTTCTAGTATAGTATATTATTTCTGGAGAATCTACAGAGACAATTGTTACTCCAAGAGACTTTGCTCGGTCAAGCCATTCATGAGAAAACCAAGACCTATGCCTCCACTCAATAGCCATCCTCTCTCCAAGCTCTGTCTTAGAAGCAATTTCTTCAATCCTAGACCAGTTTTTAATCGATGCATGAAACGATGGTGGTAACTGAAATAAATAAAAATCTATAACACCAATGCTCTCCAAAGGCTCAAAAACTCTTCTGAAATAATTAAATATTTCAAGCGACCTAGGAGCCTTTAGTTTATACCAGTGAGTTACTGCTCTATAGACTTTAATAGACCACCTAAGTTCTTTACCAAGCCTACTCCAAGAAACCACTATAGTCTTATAAGGTATTCTATAGAAGCTAGCATTGAGTTCAACAGCGTTTAATCTAGAATTTCTAACATACCATTTAAACCCATTAGGGTTCCAACTATAGCTCCAACCACTAGTACCTATATAAAGCTCCATAAAACCACCATTAAACATGATCTGCAGAGGCCGATTTCATCACATATTCAGTCCACGTTGGTTTCTTCACATTTTGGATGAAATCGCCTAGTATACTAGAGAAACAGTAAAATTTACTAATAACCATCGGTCTGGAAAGCGAAGGTTCTTCATCAAGCCAGTAGTTTCCACAGTATCTGTACAGGCCAGCTTCTTCATCCCATCTAAGCCTAGGTGTTGGTCATCACCATGCTTCAGCATCGGCCGTTTTCAGCACACTCCATAATTACATAATATTATACTATGCCTAATATACTCTAGCACTATAAGAACAAGTCTCTATTTAACACTCTATAGATTTACTTATCAATCTAGCTAACATAGATAGTGTTTAGATAAAGATGCTGGGTGGAGAGAAATTGTTTGAGAAATGCATGGGCAATAGTATATGTATTGTTGAAGAATTTATCAATGCTGTAGAAAAAGGCTACGAACCATCACCAGATGAAATAAAGTATATAGGCAGTCTCTTGGGAGAACCTTCTAAGAAAATTAGTGTTGTTAAAGGAAGGTACATAGACGTGTTTACTCGACTTATACAAAAGAACTGTATAGAAGTATCTAATGGAGAACTCTGTATTTATTCGTGGAACCCACGTATGTATATAAGATACTTCCCCGTAAGCATAGATGCTACTGGAACTATACTGTATATAGGGAGAGATGGTAGTGTAGAAACAATAGCTTATCCAATACATAGGAGCCACGATATAGAGGGTAGGAGAGTAAAAATACTTGATCCAAGAGAATATAGGGTTACCGAAGTAACGCATAGAGTAGATGGATACCAGATAACATTCTACTATAACCCATTTATAAAGAAGTGGGTTCCAGCAACAAAGTATCTAATGCATAACATGCAGTTCTTGGGTAGACAACTTATAGTAGAAGATATCAATGAAGTAATAAATCCTAGAGCATACATAGCCTATGAACTCGCTAAACAAATAGGCTTATACGATAAAATAGTTAAGTTCAGCCCTAAATGGACAATAACTTTTATTCTAGAGCCTCCAGAGCCAGCAATACTTAAGCCGAATGTAGAGTTGTATGATATTAGTTCGTTCAAACTATACTTGCTAACAATACGTAAACCCGATGGTACACTACTTACAGTATCTGAGTCAAAGAAGATACTTGAGTGGGAGACAGTACCTATTGAATTAATAGAGTTGAAGTCCTATAGTGAATTAAGTGAATTCATTGAAAAAGCTAAGAAAATACTCTATAGTAGAAGCGTCTTCATAAGGTATGATTCAAGGGATAACTATAGACCATACACTATTGAAGTAAAGTCAAAACTATATCCAGAAGCAATGGCTGTAAAATATCAGTCAAGCCCTAAATCACTACTTATACTAGCATCCTATGGATATAGTGAAGAAGCAGTTAATATGCTTACAGAATACCATGGGATAAGGAATAAAGGACAACAAATTATCTTGCTATACAAAAAGATTTCAGAATACATTAAAGAATGTATTGATAAACCTGAGTTCAATGAAGTAATAGATAAAATAGGTTTATACAAGCAATTGAGGGGAGAAATAGAGAAAGCTAGGAGAACAAAGAATATTGAAAGACTATTAAGGAAACTCCTGGCACTAGTTTCCAGAGATACAATTGATGAAGCATTCAATAACTTACTGACTCTATCGAGTAATCTAGAGGATAAGTGTATTAAGAAAGAATTCTCTGTTCAACAATAAATGTTTGCACCTACAATGCTTCAAATAATTCAATACCTATGTTAATTAAGAACTCGTTTATTGATGGATATAATATGCTTACTAAGAATATTGATGTAGCGAGTACAGTGAATGAAGCTAGTACGGTTACTGGTAAATGCTCTACTCTCTTAGACTCTAGCGTAGGATATACTGGTGGATGCCATAAGTGTTCAAGCAGTCTAGTATAGCCATAAACAGATAGTGCAGTACCTATAACAACTGTAATAGCACTATAGTATGCACCAACTTCAACAAATGCTTGAAACAATAATAGCTTGCTATAAAATCCGCCAGTTGGTGGAATACCTATTAAGTGGAGTAAAGCTATTGCAAGAAACAACGTAGTTACAGGGTTTTCTCTACCTTTACCCTCTAGTGAGTATATGTTTCGTGTTCTATACTTTCTAATAATATACCCTATGCTCAAGAAAGCAAGTGCTTTTCCGATAGAATGGTTTAATATATGCAGTAGTGATGCTGCAATACCTAGTGGTGTTCCTAGGCTTAATCCCATGAATATATAGCCCATATTTAGTAGCGTACTATATGCTAGTATACGCTTTACATCATCTTCTATAGATAGCATTACTACTCCATAGAATACATTTATCGTTGAAAACACTAAGAGTATATTGCTTAGAATATAATTGATGCCCACTGCATAATAGCTGTCGACCAAAATTATTATACGCATTATCCGAGATACTAGGTAGAAACCTGCAATTACTGTTAAACCAGACAGTATAGCCGATGCAGGTATAGGAGCTTCCGTATGAGCGTCTGGTAGCCAGAAGTGATTAGGGAATATAGCTGATAAGAATAAACTAAACCATATAGTCACTAGTATGAATATAATGGCTACCTCTATACTTAGGTCAACAACAGCTGTTCTATAAATAATATAGTCTATACTAAGTACACCCACATAATTGTAGAGCAGTATTATAGAGAACAGGAATAATATCGAGTATAAGGCTCCTAGTAAAGCATAGCGTATAGATGAGACTAGGGCCTTTAGTCTATGATGATGCAGGGATACTAGAGAGTAAGCTGAAAGCCCAACTACTTCGATCATTACGTATATGTTGAAGATATCTGTGGTGTAAATGAATCCTAGTAATCCACTTAAGTGGATTAAGTATAGTGTGTAGAAGTACACATAGTTTCTCAAATGCCTTGAATACCATATAGAGTATAAGCCTATGGCTAAAGCTATAGATGATACTAGAAAAGCAATAAATCCGTTATATGCGTTAACGCTATAGCATATTCCAAGTGGTTTACTCCATCCTGCAAAACAATAGTCTATTGTAGCGCCAGTAGATATTCGTAGAAATACTAGTGATGTAAGCAGGAAGTTGACTGCTAATGCTATAGAAAACACTAGTTCAAGCAAGACCTTCTTTTTATATACTACACTAGCTAAGGGTATTATTACTGCATTGAATACCAGGAGTAGCGGCGTTAGAGAGAATAGTGTTTGATAGTCAATCAATTTCTTCAGCCTCTTCAATTTCTTCAGTATGCATTTCCATACGTAGAAGTGAGTGAATGTCTAGAGAACCACTTAATTCATAGATCCTAATAGTGATTATAGATAAGTAGACTGTAAAACCGAGTCCTATAACTATAGCTGTTAATACTAGAGCTTGGACTAGAGGATCTACACTATAGTTAACTAGCTCTACTACTTTAGATTCACTATAAGGCAGTACATGTACTGGTGGAATAGCATGGGGCATCCTATACCCTATATAAATAGCTAGTACACAAACACTATCGCTAGCTATATTGAGGGCAATGATCTTCTTTATTAAATTACGTTTTACTATTAATCCATAGACGCCAAACACTATATTCGCTAATAACGCTAATACTAGTATATTTAATACTGTAAATTCGTAGTTCATGAGCTCTCCTCTTCAAATTTCTCTCTATAGCCGGAGACAACAAGTATATACAAGAGGATAATGAAGCCGTTTGCAATAGCTATTGATTCAAAAACGTTATAGAATATTATGGTGAGAGAGACAGGATCGTCTCCCATATAGTATCTGTAGCCTAGATAACCACTATTATCCTTCCATTGATTCTGGAAAATAAATGCAGAACAGCTGTTGAGTAAACAATAGACTAGTGGGTAGAAGGATAGGAGGATTATTCCTAGAAGACCAAGAGATCTTAGTACAATTAAATGTTTCACAGAAATACCTAATTTACTAATGTAGTACGTAGACCATGTAGCTGCTAAAATAAATAATGTAGCCGCTATTACTGCTCCTCCTTGAAAACCTCCACCTGGAGTTAAATGTCCTTTAAAAGCTACAGCGAGCCCTATAGCAATTGAAGCTCCGATGACTAGTATAGCAACTGTCTTAGGTATTTTAGATAGTTCTACAGTATCGAGATACGTCTCGGTCAAGTACTCATGGTATATGGCTATAGAAGCTATAATTGCTGTATAGAAAACTATTGTTTCAAAAAGAGTATCTAGTCCACGGAAATCCCATACAATACTATTCACTATTGCTGGCACTAGAGACGAAGATTTATTGAATGGATTGTATGCGAATCTAATATATTGTTCCACTATATTTCTATTAGGAGTATTAATCGGCACTATTAGTTTGCTCGTAGATAACGTATAGACTACTCCAACTACAACTATACTCACGATAACAATTAATATACCCAGCCATCTCTTACTTCTACACGACATATACTCTACCACATTATTTGTATTGAAAGTCATTTCCTTAGAGAGAAGTGTTTACATAGTTTAAGAGTGAATGAAATTCTCTGTCTATCTTCTACTTAGAAGATTATAAGTATTACTAGAGTTAAAAGCAGTAATAGGGATATAATTAATGGTAATATATAATTTTCTTCAAAAGACTCTATTAAGTCTACTAAAGACGTTTTTATTTGATAAAATCTATCGAGGACATGCCTTCTATACACTCTATCCATTAACTCATGGAATATAGTGCTTATTTTCTCTATATGAAGCCATATCCACAACCCTGTAAATGCAGATAGAGGTATAGTAGTTAATGCAATTAATATTATGAATATTTCTTCAACCTTAGATATCGGTGGTAGTGGAGGTCTTGAATATATAAATACTATAAACGGATATATTCCTAAATATTCGCTAACATCTATAGATAGACCAAACTTGCTTATAAGTGAATTAATCATGTAGATTAAGTATGTTGGTTGTATAGAGAATACTATAGTTGGTATGAGTGGAACAATTATTGAAGCTAATGCTACTCTATCTTCCCAAGGCATATGTTTTACAACAACACTATAGATTCTACCATGCCTTAACTCTGATAGAAATACGTGATGTATAAGCTTTATCATATAAGATGCAGTAAGTAACGATATAAAACCTGCTATAGAAACATCTGTTATAAACGATAAACTCGTTTTTAAAAGAGATACGTGTACAATAGATTTTGCGAGAAAGCTTATTGTAGGAGGCAATCCTATTAAAGAGAAAGCTGTTATTATAGAGACAATATATGTTACCGGCATATACTTCCTTAACCCACCAAATTTATACATATCTCTTACTCCAAGTAAAACCTCCAGCTTACCTGCAATCAAGAAGAGACTTATTTTTGTTAGTGAATATCCCAGGATATACAGTAGTATAGATGCATATAGTATAGAGGATACTATAGAAGCCCCAAGTCCTTGTTTTAAATAAATATAGTTTGTTAGTCCTAGGAGAAAAGTTATGTATCCGTTATGAGCTATTGTACTATACGCTATGAGTTTCTTCACATCTCTTTGAACAAGAGCAACAGAACTACCATAGAGCATACTAACCAATCCAACTATGAGTAGTAAATATACTACAACATAGTTAGTAAATCCTTTAGCTAAAGTACTCAGAAAAAGAACTTCATAAACACCTATACTAGATAAAAACCCGCTGGCCAACGCCGAAATTGGAGGTGGAGCTTCTCCATATACGCGTGGAAGCCACCAGTGAAATGGAAATAGACCTGATTTAATAATGAATCCCAGGGCTACGTACATTGATGAGTAAATGTATTCTCTCGAATAAACTATTGACGTAAACGATGTAGATCCCGTCTCTAAATAGAACATCATAAAGCCCATTATAAGTATTGTACTAGCAATAATATCTACAACCATATATAAACGAGCAACAGACCTAGCCCTATGGCTAGTTTTCTCTACGATAATCAATAGTATAAAGAATATTGTAGCCACTTCTAGTAATGCTATAAATAATATATAGTCATCTATTATGATGGCGAAGTATAGTATTAGAAAGAGTAGAGCTAGGTATCTCCAATACTTTTTTACATCAATAAAATCGTGTCTATATCTTAGACAATA
>WAML01000118.1 GCA_015522345.1 Desulfurococcales archaeon | reverse complement strand
GAAATGAGTGTGAGTATATGAGTGCTGATAGCAATATTGAAGAGATAATTGATGAGTTGAAGGAGGAATTGGCTAGAGGGGTTGGAGTACCTAGGGCTCTAAGAAGGCTTAGTCCACCAGATATAATTGATGTTCTAGAGAGAATTAGTTCTGAGGAAAGACGTAAGCTTTTAGCCTTACTACCCGATGACGTACTAGTTGAGATAGTAAGTAAGCTCCCACAGCAAGTACTAATTGATTTAACCAAGGTTGTAAGTCCCTCAAGACTTGCACGTATAGCTATTGATCTTCCGTCAGACGAGCTCGCTGACTTAATATTAAGACTACCTCCATCATCTAGAAGAGCTTTACTGAAAGAGCTACCTTTATGGAAAATTGAAGAAGTAAAACCATTGCTAGCTTATCCTCCCGAATCAGCTGGAGGCATAATGACCACTAGGATACCTGTATTTCACCTTAATCAAACAGTTGGTGAAGCGGTTAAAGAGTTTGTTATTAGATCTAAGTTTGAAGAATATGAGACTTCAAGATATATCTACGTAGTTGATGATAAAGGTAGACTTGTTGGAATAATAGACGTGAAGACTTTTCTAACAGCTCCACGTGATAAGAAGCTTAAAGATATAATGAATAGGAGTTTTTTAGCAGTTAAAGCTAGTACTGATCAAGAGGATGTGATTAGACTTGTTGTAAGATACGATTTAGATGAAGTACCAGTAGTAGATGATGAAGGAAAGCTTTTAGGAGCTATTAGTGCTGATGATCTAATGGATGTTATAGTAAGCGAGGCTACAGAAGACATAGTAATGTTTGGTGGTATACCGAAAATACGTGAACCCTATCTTACAGCACGAATTATAGAGCTTGTCCGTAAGCGTGCTGTTTGGCTAGTATTCCTATATCTAACTGAGGCAGTTACAATAAGTATATTGAGTTTTTACGAAAAAGTCTTGGCGTCAGTTATAGCCTTATCGTTCTTTATACCGTTGTTAACGGATACAGGTGGAAATGCAGGTTCACAGTCAGCTACATTAGTAATAAGATCACTTGCTACAGGAGAAGTTAGGTTCTCGGATATACCTAGAGTAGTACTCAAGGAGTCAGCTACATCGTTAGCTCTAGGGTTAATATTATCTCCATTAGCGTTCACATTAAGCTATGTTATAGCTCATAACTTGTTAGTATCCGTTGTAGTGTCTTTGTCAATAGTACTTGTAGTTTATGTTGCAAGCATGATAGGAGCGTTACTACCACTAGTAGCTTCGAAGTTAGGCATAGATCCAGCAGTTATCTCAGCTCCCCTAATAACTACAATTGCTGACTCAATAGGACTAACACTCTACTTTACACTGGCGATACTATTTCTAGGACTAAAAATTTAATAAGCATGCTAAGAGAAGCGTAGACTAGCTAAGGTAATTAGACATTAACTTTATCTGGGGGATGTATTTGTCAAAGATGGTTGAAGTTTATGGACATGTTCAGGGAATTAGGAAACTAGGTAGAATAGGATTCATAGTTTTAAGAACCTTTGACTCCATAGAACAAGTTACAGTGAAAAAAGAGAATGTAAGTGAAGAAACATGGAGATTGTTTAAAGAAGAGCTAGGTTTAGAGTACTTCATAAGAGTTAGAGGAGAATATGTTGAAAGCAGTATAGCAAAGCTTGGTAGAGAAATACTAGCTAAAGAAATCGAAGTAATAGCCCCTTCTAAGCCTCTTCCCATAGATTTATCTGATAAAGTTGAAGCAGAGTTTCCCACAAGGATAAGGTATAGGTATTTAGATATAAGAAGGCCTAAGGTAAAAGCAATACTTAAAGTTAGATCAACGCTTCTAAGAGCGGCTAGGGAATTCTTCTATAAGATGGGTTTTGTTGAACTAAACTTTCCAATAATAATAGCTACTGCTACTGAGGGTGGAGCTAACTTATTCCCAGTAAAATACTTCGATAGACAAGCATATCTTGCACAAAGTGCACAACTATATAAGCAGTCAGCTATACCAGTATTCGGCAAAGTATTTACAATAGGGCCAAGTTTTAGAGCAGAAAAATCTAGAACACGTAAACATCTAACGGAGTTTTGGCAAATAGATGTAGAGAAAGCGTTAACTACACCTGACGAGTTAATGGAGATACAGTTCAAGCTGGTAAAATACATTCACGAGCAAATCCTTGAACATAATGAGAGGGAGCTTGAAATACTTAAAGTTAAACTTGAAGTACCTGAATACTATCATAAGCTAAGCTATGATGAAGCACTTGAAGTTATTAGAAGGAAAGGATTTGACATAAAATGGGGCGAAGACTTTGGCTCAGATGAGGAAAGAGCTTTATGTACATCCTTTGACCAACCAGTATTTGTAACAGAATTCCCAGAACAAGTAGTCGCATTCTACTATAAAGTGAAAGAAGATGATCCACGCCTAGCACATAGAATAGACATGTATGGTCCTGGAGAATATGGTGTAGAATGGTCGTCTGGAGGATTGAGAGAACATGATCCTGAGAAACTAAGAAGAAGAATGATAGCTAAAGGATTAAATCCCGAGAACTTTGGATGGTACCTTGACATGTTTAACTATGGATTCCCACCTCATGGAGGATTTGGTATGGGTGTTGAAAGGCTACTGCAATCAATACTTAAATTAGATAAGATACATGAAACAGTACTCTACCCTAGAACACCAGATATACTAGAACCTTAAAATGAGTGCTATGCAGAGTGCTCTGAAAATTAAACTTAATAGAAGAATAAACATACCATTATCCTTATACCCTAGTTTTGCTTCCACCCTATTTAGAGTAGAATATAGTAATAGTAACGTAACGCTGACCAAGCTTATAGGGTATTCAGTTGGAGCAAAGATAACTGTAGCCAAGAACGAAGTAGTATGTGAAGGTACGTGTAAGCCAGAACTACTTAAAGAATGGCTAGGATTATGGTTTAATCCTTGGACATATATAAATGATGTACATAGAGACATTAAACCATTAATCTTTAAGCTTATTGAATCCTATGAGAGCTTAACATTAATTACTAGTAGTGTTGACTGGAAAATCATATTAATAGCAACATTCCTTTCAAGGAGAACTAATTATCACGTTAACGTTATTAAATGGATTAGAAAAATATTTTCTAACGTAGAATCAGATGATTTAACAAAAATAAAGAATAGAATTAGGAGTACGGGTAGAAGCTATCAGTTAAGACAATTAGTAGAGGTTTTAGAGGAACTCTACACAATTAATTTTAATAAGAACCCATGGAGTATACGTCGCGATTTACTAGAGATAAAATATGTAGGGCCTAAAACTGTTGACGCATTTCTTTTATTCTCAGGTAAGGGCTCTATATTTACACCTAGCGATGTACACTATGCTAGGTTTGCTAAAAGAGTATTAGGTATTGAAAACTATGTAATGCCGTCAAAGAATATGTGTTTAGCATACGATGGTAACTGCCTTAAATGTCCTTACGCCAATAAATGCTTAACTGGAAAAAGCATTAAGCTATTTGGTAGATTAAGTGGATGGATACAAACCATAGCATATGTTCATGATAAACTTTTCTGCATGAAGAATAAGTGTGGGACATGTATGTTTCAGGATATATGTTCTCTTAAACTTCCTTAAAATTATTATATCATTTCCTTTGGTATGTTATTTGGTTTAAACGCTATCCTTGGTTTTAGCCCTGTCTTCTTCAGTAGTTCAATTACGTGCTTATATAATATAACGTATTCTTTATCTATGTTTTCCTCTAAGCTTTTATCTATGGCAGCAAGCACTCTCTTTATCCTTCTAAGACCTTTTTCGTCTGAGAAGCTCAGCATTACAGCTGCATAGACTTCGTCGCCAGGCTTTAGTCCTGCTTCAATTAAATTTATTAGCGATTTTATTTGAATGTACCAGTAT
>WAML01000117.1 GCA_015522345.1 Desulfurococcales archaeon | reverse complement strand
GCTTAGAACACTCCTTGTAGAAGCTAAGAAGATACGTCTCCACTATAGGAAAGTACAGATGCTAATATTCCCCTACTTAGAGCGTAGAGGAATATATGCAGTACCACGTGTTCTATGGGGTAGAGAAGATAGGATTATAATGAACTTACGTAAGCTATTGGAGAAAATACATAGGAGCGACGAAGAAATAGTTAAAGATAAAGACACTATAGCGGATGAAATACTGAATCTATCTAAGGAGATAGCTGAACTAGTTTTTAGAGAGAACAAAATACTATACCCGAGTATATGGGCTCTATTCACTGAAGGTGAATGGGCTGCTATAAAAGAAGAAGCTGATAAAATGGGATATATAGTGGATAAGAAGAAAGATTGGATACCCAACGAGAAACCAATATGGCCCTACGAGCTAGCCAGTACAACTATTTCTGAAGAACAATACAAGAAAATGCCTCCTGAAATAAGGAGTGTTATTGATAAAGGAGTTAAACCCGATAACTACGTGATAAAGAATGAAGAAGACATAGATCTTGGCACAGGATTTCTTAGTGTAGAAGAAATTAAGTCCATATTCAATAATCTACCGCTCGATATAACTTATGCTAATAAAGATGATAGAGTAAAGTTTTATACAAACAGCAGGTTGTTGAGAGGATTCGTTAGGACAAAGACTATTATAGGAAGAAAAATGGAATACTGTCATCCACCTAGACTAGAGTACTTGGTTAAGAAAGTAGCGAATGACCTAAAGGAAGGTAAGAGAGACATTGCCGTATTCTGGACAAGACTTGGAGGCAGAATAATACGAGTGATGATAGCGCCTGTTAGAAATGAAAAAGGAGAATACTTGGGTACTATGGAGATTGTTGAAGACTTTACAGAAATTATAGAGAATCCCGAAGAGATTAAGAAGAAGATCCTGGTTCTATAAAATGCCGGGCGTTTTAGAGCTAGGCTATAGATATGTAGTGCCTTCTGTTAAAAGAAGGCTTGTCGAAATACTCTATAAGAAGTATGGGCTGAGCCAGAGAACTATAGCTAAGAAACTATTTATTTCACAATCAACTGTCTCAAGGTATTTATTGAGAGAAAGAGGTTTTCTAGTAAATGTAGAGGATTATAGAGATGTTGATGAACTAATAGAGTCTTTAGCAAAGAAGATCAGCAGAGATGAAATTGATAAATATAGTCTAAGCGAAGACATACTAAAGATCACATTCTACGTACTAGGCAAGGGATACATGTGTAAACACCATAGAATGATTGAAAAGACCGATTTAAGTAAGTGTAGAATATGTCTAAGGCTATTCAAGAACTATAGTCTTGCCTCAGATACTTGAATTCTTTTCTTTGGAACAGTCTTTATTACTGGCTTAGTCCATTTACCGAAGGACAACCATATTATTGATAGAGCTCCGGCAAAGAAATTACTCCATGCCATAGCAGTCCATATACCCTTGGTTCCCCAGCCAAGCACTATTGCCAGTAGATAACCTACTCCAACTCTAATACCCCATAGCCTTATAATACCTATGATCGTCGGCACTAATGTATGGCCAGAGCCTCTCCCAACAGACATTGCAACCATCATTACTCCAAAGAAGGCTATAGACCATATGAATGCCTCTAGAAAAATCTTTGCTTCAAACCATATTGTTGGGTCGTTGGTAAATACATGGATTAGCTGGTCTCTAAAGAGGAATACTATAGAGGCTCCTGCAAGTGATGAAGCGAATATCATTAGTGCAGATTTTATTGCTATATCTCTGGCTTTACTAGTTTTTCCTGCTCCAAGGTTTTGTCCAACCATTATAGCTGATGCCCTAGACAAGCCCCATAGTGTTGCATTCGAGAGATCCATTACGATGAAGCCTATTGAATAAGCTGTAGCAGCTACTACTCCAAAAGTGTTAACTAGCCTCAGTAGCATCATGAATGCTAGGCTATTTGTTGAAAAGAATATGAATACAGGTAGTCCTATCCTAAGATTACTCGTTACCCACTCCAAGTCTATGTCCTTAGTAAACCGTATACGTAACTCAGGGAAACTCTTCTTAACTATATAGACTAGGCCTATAGCTCCAGCTGCTCTACTCAATACAGTAGCTACTGCCGCTCCTATAACACCCATTTTAGGGAAGAAGCCTATTCCTAGTATTAAGAAGGGGTCTAGGACAATATTCATTAGAGCCGATAACCCATTTACTATAGCTGGCCTACGAGTATCTCCAATACTCTGTAGTATAGTAGAGTATGTAAGGACAACATACGCTATCATCATATCTATAGCTATTATTCCAGCATAAGCTAGTACATCACTATATATCTCCTTGGGTACAGCAACAATATATGTAAATATCCATGGCCTTAGGAATATGTATGACAAACCAAAAGCTATGCCTGTTAAGACAGATACTGTAAAAAACTTAGAAGCAACACTACTTGCTTCACTAAATCTCTTAGCACCAATATACTGAGATATGAGAGCTAGATTAGCTGATGAAAGAGCTATTGATAAAGCATTAAACAACATAAATGGCGGCCAAGCCTGTCTAGGAACAGCCATAGCTGTGTCGCTGTACTTGCTAAGCCAATATGCATCAGCTACATTATATGATACATGAACTAGCTGGACAATCATCAACGGTAGACCAAGCCATAGGAGTGTACGTAGTACAGGCCCTTCTACAATACGGTCTCTATACCTGCTTATAGTATCGATGGTAGCGTTCCCTGTTGTCTCCCCCATAGCTTCATCCCGTTACTATATTCAACAGTATATTCCCTAGGAATATATTCTTGGGGAAAGTATATTTTAGATCGAGATAATATATTTTATTAGCTCTAGAGAGGGTACACTACAATGTCTTCGAAGAAAAAGAAGAAATCGTCTTTCCTAAAAATACTATCACTAGCTATATTGATAAGTGAAGGAGACTTGCATGGCTATGCATTGTATAAGAAGATAATATATCATACACATATGAAGTGGGTTCCATCAATAGGTACTGTATACCGTGTATTAAATGAAATGGCTAGAGAAGGCCTTATAGAGAAGAAGGTTATGGGTAGAAAATCCGTCTATAAAATAACTAGTAAAGGAATCGAATACTATATAGAGAATTCTATTGCATCGGTCACTAAGATAACAGGTATATTAGCTACAACACTCAATGCATACTTGAACATTATGGTGGAAAAGCCAGGGATAATTAATGAAGAACTTAGAGAGAGACTTGAGATACTATATAATGTATTATTGAAGTATAAGTCTAAAAAACTCATTAAAGGTAGTTGACTGGGTTTACTGTTTCTCTTCAGTCTTCTTGAGGTATTTATCGAACCATTCCTTAATCTCCTTTAGTCTCTCGATTCTATGCTTAGGCTTCCCTCTTCTACTAAGGTCGTGGTTTTCTCCAGGGAATATGACAAGACGTGTATCTATGTTATTCAATTTTAGAGCTTTAAATAACATTATTGCTTGGTCAAGCCAACATCTATAGTCTTGGTCTGAATGTATTATTAGAGTTGGTGTCTTGGCTCTACTAATGTATTTTATAGGGCTTTTCTCTAGACAAGTCTCTGGGTTCTTCCATGGAGTACATTTTATCTGGTCTTCGACGAAGTAATGGCCTATATCAGTTGTTCCATACATGCTTATCCAGTCACATATAGAACGCTGAGTTACAGCTGCTTTGAATCTATTCGTATGCGTTATAATCCAGTTTACCATGAATCCTCCATAGCTTCCTCCAGCAACACCTATTCTCTCACTATCTATGAAAGTATATTTCTTAATAGCTTCTTCAACGCCCTCCATTAAATCCATGTAGTCTCTCTCGCCATAGTGTCCACGTATATCGGCGAATTCCTGACTATATCCATCGCTCCCCCTAGGGTTCATGTAGAGTATTGCATAGCCATTGTTTACTAGGTAGTGGAATTCTTCTATAAAACTCCATCCATAGCTTGTCTTAGGTCCTCCATGTATGTAGAGTATTAACGGTAGCTTCTTATTCTTGGGGATCTCCTCTGGATACATTATCCATGCATCAATATCTACTCCGTCACTTGCTCTAAAACTAAAGTATTCTACTCTACCAAGTTTTATCCTTGATAAATAGAATTTGTTTACATTAGTTAGTTTCTCTACTCTTCCACGAATCCATAGGTATAGTTCTCTAGGCTCATATGGCGTCATACCGAGAAATGTAACTATATCGTTATCTGATACACTGAATTGGTCTACTACAAATTCTTTTTTATCAACAATAAACTCTATTTCTCCGTCTAGCCTAGTTCTCGCTAATAGAATTCTTCCACGATCACTTACTAAGAAGTATATGTAGCCTGACATACTCCAGTAGATGTTCCTTGCATTACTCGTTGCTCTCACATCTGAGTTCATTGTATTTATTGCATTACGGTCTAGTCTACAAGTTATACATTGTTCTTCGCCTGTCTCAGAATCTACTACATAGACTCTATAGTGTGTAGAAAAACCTCTCTCAAGCCTATGGTATATTAGTGCTAGGTATTTGTTGTCGGGGCTCCAAGCTATTGGGAAATAGGATACTATTTTCTCCAGTACCTTACGGTCTTCACCACTCTCTACATCATATATGTGTAGTTCTGATAGATATGGGTGGACTCTGTCTTTACTAACTATGTATGCTATGTATCTACCGTCTCTACTCCACGCTATACTCCTTATGAAGTGCTTGCCCTCGGTAACTCTATAGTATTCTCCACTATATACGTCGAGTACATAGATGTTTGAGGATAGATTGTAGGTGTATCCTACGCCATTAAACCATACCGGTAGATCCTCTATATGCTTAACATCTTCCTCAGGCTCACCCTCTACGGCAACTAGAGCAAGTTCCCTATTGTTTGGCCTCCAGTCTATAGAATGTACGCTATTCTTAAACCTACGTACAAGCCATGGTTCTCTAGAAGATACTAGGTCTAAAGCATACAATGCAGTACCACGTTCTTTCTCGGCAAAACCTCTTCGAGACAAGAAGACCAGTAGATCGCCTCTAGGAGATGGCTCTGGAGAATAATCCTGAGGACCACTGGTAAGGCCATAGAATTTCTTGGAAGATAGTTCGTAAACCCATATATTAGTCTCATAAACATCTTTTTCAAGATCCATTCTAGTCAAAGTAACAAAAACTCTATCGCCGCTACGAGATATTATTGGAGAAGAAACAATCCTGAGATGAACAAGATCCTCGGGTTCCAACAAAACGAACACCCGAATAAAATAATAACAAACCAAAAACCTAAAATACCTAACGAGCAAAAAAGCATAATAAACTCTAGAAAAAGACTTTGGAATTAATTAGCTTAAGTAGACTATATTGGTAAAACCATTGGTCTTAAGCATGTTTATAAGGCTCTTAACTACATCTTCTCCAACTGTTTTATCTTTAAGAAAATTATTTATTACACCATGGGGTCTAAATTTTACTATCCTAACCCTAATATTATTGTTGACATGCTCTTTTAGAATATTTATCCATTCATTAAAGACTCTCTCATTATCAGTTACAGTAGGTATTACGGGCAACCTTACTTCGTATATCTTACCCATACTATTTAGTAATCTAAGATTGTTAATCAATCTAGTGAAATCACCTAGTCCACCGGTTATTCTTCTATAGAGTTCTGGATTAGGGGCTTTTATATCAGGTGTAAAGTAGTCGACGTACTTGCTTACATTGATTAAAATTGATGATTCTACATCTATGTTTGAGTCAACTATTATAGTCTTACCTGAATATAAGTTCTTGAATCTTCGTGAAAATTCTTTTATGAATTTCCATTGCAGTAGAGGTTCTCCACCACTAAATGTTACTCCCGATATAAAGTCAATGTACTTATTAATTACTTTGAGTAGTTCTTCTAGGCTAATTTCGATGCATAATGGATTCCCCTTACCCGTTAAATCCCAAGTCTCCGGATTTTGACAATAAATACATCTCAGATTACATCCTTGTAGAAATATTACGAGCCTATTACCTGGGCCATCAACGAAGCTCGAGGGTACTATTCCCGCAATTAACGCTTTGTAATTATTTCCAGCTTTATCATATCTCTTCATTGAGTTACCCTAAAACCCAATTTAAGTAGTTCGTTTAAGCCTAGTGGTCTTCTTGAATACACTTTCTGATTAATTACTGCTTCAGCGCCGAGATACGCTGTATCATGTCTAGCTATTTCGCCTTTCCTAAACTTCTCTAGATCTTCCTTCTTTATTAAATAACCTGTAACTCTAATGAATTCACTAAATGTACTAGTTATTGAGAAGAACTTCATACCTTTCTTAAATGCTCCCACAACTATATCATAGACTGCTTCTGGATTATGTCTAGCTGTTTGATTAAATGTAAATATCTCGCTTGTACCAGCTTTAATATACTTATGCATGACCGATAGCAATTCCACGTAATTATAGGGATGGGGTTCTCTACCATACTTTACCCTTATACCAGGTGTTTCTTTATCAGTACTTATCCCAGCTTGTGAGTGAAGAACCATTTTACCATTACTAGCCTTAAGGTACCTTATGTGATGCTTTTCTACTTCATTGTAAAGCCTCTCTATAATATCTATAGCTATCTTGTTAATCTCTTCATCGTAACCATATTCTCCCTTTAGCTCGTTTACTTTAGCTATATATTCTAGTGCTTCCGCTAAAGCATAGACTCCAAACATTGCCGTAAAGTTGTTTTCGTAAATAAATTCTTCATTGATGAGAAACGATGTTTCAAAGAATCCACTTTCTTCAACTATAAACGAGGCTCTAGCTTCCACGAGTTCAGCTGCAGCCTTCACTACTTCAGGTATGCCATCCCTTAGTATTAAGTCGATATCTCCATTATATTTAGAGGCAATCTTGTACAGATTTACCCTTATGAGTGTAAAGCTTCCACCTGCATAGGGTAAGATGTTATAACAACTTGCTACACCATATCCCTGTGGCCAATCTTTTTTAACAAGTATATCGTTTACAAGATAAGGCTTAGATAAGTGCAACGCGTTTACTATTGCTTTTACAACTAAATCACGTGGAGTATGGTCTAAGTCGAATTTTAGTGTAAGGTTGGGGACTACTTGTTTAACCTTCAACTCTATATCAAGAAGCTTACGTGTTATAATATTGTCGTTTGGCGAAAGATTGGCGTGAACAAAAGCATCTGGAAGTATCCTATCAATAGTTTTCCAGAACATTGTTAGAAGATTCACTAGTTCTGAACTACTTACAGTCTTAACAAATGGCTGGAGAAGTTCATCAATATCACCAAGATATACGGGGTAACTTGTAATTGATGGGACATTAGCATACATAGATATTAATGCTCCTATAGCATCATACATATTTCTCGGCGGCTCTATTTCAAGGAATTTCGAGCCGTTTTCAATGAGCTTCATATAGTCGGGCAAAATATATCTTGGCCTATAAGGTGCGTGTCCTTCATAAAGATCATTGAGTACACCCTCCATCATCAGCTTCAACGTGTGATCAGATAGTTCAGGATAGGGTATAGAATCTTCGGCTACCTTCGCCAATGCCCTAAGTTTTTGGTGGTAAGTAAGGTTTCTAGACCTGATAATGTTGAGTGCTTTTTCTGCAATATTTTCAGTAAACTTAGCTTGTTGGCTAGTTGTAGGCTCCTTTTCATAGGAAATAACTCTTTTTACCCCCATAAATATTGCCCCAGAAGAAAATCACTACATGTAGTATACTATACCTATAACGCAGTTATTTATCCTTTTCCTGCAATACTATCTTATTTTACTTAAAAAGTCTGATGCCTTTAACTTAGACCTAGTAAGTGGATTCATCAAAAAGTACTATCGTGGATTTTATACTATCGGTTTTGATAAACTATGTTGTTGAAGCAGAGTTGCTTTAGAATAATTATAGGGTTCCTACATCCAATGAGAGTCCTAACTATAACTACTCTTGTAGAAAAAGTAAGTTGAAGAATAAATCAAATCACTATTTACTGTTCTTAATAAGCTTCCACAACCTATATGGTAGCAGTAATTGTTCCTCTGTCTCCATGGCTTCTTCTCCATACTCTTCTGCAAGCCTAGAAATATATTCTATGGCTTCTCCAGGCTCATAACCTTTATAAACAAGGTATGCTGATGCTAGCGATCCTCCTCGCCCCCAACCTCTTCTACATCCTATAGCTACTGGCTTTAACTCGTTTATCTTTGAGTCAATCCACTTTACTAACTCTAATGCTTTTTCTACTGGAGGAGTTCTTCCACTAAGTACTGGATAAGATACTAGTTCTATACCTCGCTCTCTTATCTTACTATGTAGTTCCTCTAAGCTATTCCAGCTCGCTGAAATATCTGCAATATTATATAGCGAGACCAAGGCTTTAATACCATTTTCCACTATAACATCTAGGCTTTCCTCATCTAACGGTACCGATATTACTGCAAGCTTTTTCTTTATAATCCAATAGAATTTAACCATTGCATCAAGCCCCCATAAGTAACCTAGTATCCTATTATTTCGAAATCATCAAAAGAATTACATTCAATAAAAGTACGTTCTATACCTTGTATAGTGAAGACTTTTGTACTACGTATTTTGTGTATTAGTTTTTCTATGTCCTTAGAGTCTCCTTGTAATACTATCTCTACTTTGCCATCACTAAGGTTTTTAACATAGCCTTTTAATCCTAGTCTCTTAGCAATAGACCATACATATCTTCTAAATCCTACTCCTTGGACTTCCCCGTGTACTATTATTCTAGTACATTTCAATTTATTAGACCTCCTCCTTTATCTTAAACTTTGATAGTATTTTACGATCAACAACATATTCCTTAAGTTTCTTTGGAGCAATTACTTCTGGTTCTCCTTTTTCAACTACTTCACCAAACACTACTGGATTAAGATTAATTGACTTAAGATCTTTCAATAAATCATCTACTATTTCGTTCGGCGCTATTACTACAAACGCTCCATTGGTACCAGCCGTCGCATTTGGTATAAGGTATAATGAACTAGCTATTCTAGATATTTCTGGGAACAGTAATGGTATATCGTGCAACAGTATTTTTGTCTTAGTTTGCTCAGCTAGTTCTCTCACAACATATATTCCTGGACCAGTTACATCTGTTGTAGCTGCTATGTGTTCGTCTTCACGGTATGTTTCATTATATTCTGGCAAGTATTTGTTAATTACTCTAGCTACCTTCTTATTGGGTCTCGATATAGTCTCTACCGCTTTTTCCTTATACTTCTCTAATTCCTCTATTGTCAACCCCTGTTGTTCTAAATCCCTTACTATCGACTCATCTATTATACAGGCAATGTATACATTTATTGGAGCTAGTTCGCCAAAGGGGCGTGTAGCTATTAACTTCATTCCAGGTTTAACTTTATCATAGAATACTGGTGGATGTTTTAATGTATCAGCTAATGCTGTAGCACCAATTAGTAGCTTACCCTTCTTAGGCAAAGGCGCGTCCACTATTTCAGCTTCTACTTCTTTTGCAAATTTCTCTGCATGTTTAATCATTTTATTAACTAGTTCTTCTAATGGTGCATTAACTACTAGTACTAGCCTAAGATTCTCGTAGGCACCAAGTACGAATAGATCGTTTAATGTATTACTTAGTGCTCCAGAGACTTGTCTATAGCTCCCCGGGTCATCTGTAGGGTCTATTATATGTATTGTATCGTTATTAGCTAACGTAAAACCTTCAACAGCATTACTCAATGGCTTGATGAAGTCTACCATCAAAAACTGATCCTCTTTAAACGGCGTTACTATTGAATGTCCTTTACCTATATGTATTGGTACATGTGATTCAGCTATCTTCTCGTAAACAGGGCCTACTAATTCAGCAAACTTCTCAGGTTCATCAGCGTATCTTTGATATACTTGGACTAAAACTATGGCTCTACTAGGCTTAATGCTCTTTATCTCCCTAGGATCAACATTGGTGTTCTTACCTAAACTATATATCCTCCTATGTATTTCTACTCCATCTCTAGGTCTAGGGAATATATCTGCATCTTCTCTAGGAGCTATTATCAATCCCTTCTCTCTAAGTTTAGGTACTAGTTCACCCAATGCAGGATATACTACCCTTAGTAAATCTACTTTTACAGCACAGCCTGTAGCTAATGATAATGGGTTTACACCAAGTTTCTTATAATACTTTATTCTTTCAAGTACTTCCTCGAACATTGAGTAAATCACCTCTTCTTAATAACTATCCTCCAAACTCCTTCTTCTACACGTTTCACTTCCAGAACTTCATGGCCTTCTTCTTTAACAGCTCTTGGAACATTCTCACATGATGGAGGATTATCTGTTAATACTTCGAGTTCATCACCTGGTTTTAACTTACTCAATGCTTTACGTGTATAGATTACTGGATAAGGGCACACGAGCCCTCTAACATCTAATAAGTATTTGTTATCTGATTTAGCAATGAATTTAACCATATTTACCACCTCTCCTATAGTCTAGATATAATATTATGAAGAACCAGACCAGCATGGACACGTATATAAATAGAATAGATCCGTTCCATCCAAAAATGTCTATTAAGGATACTTTGGAACCGAATATCCACTTAGCATTAGATTCGATTATAGTCTTAAACACCGGGTATGATAGAACAGATACTACTAAAGCTACCCATAGTTTAACATGCCCTTCAGCCGCTCTCCATAAACTACCTGAAGCACATCCACCCGCTATAACCATGCCTAAGCCAAATAATATACCGCCTAGGATATTGAATATACTAGAGGATTTCACGTAAAGCATTGGATCAATTATTCCTTGGTACTTTAGTATAAATACACCGGTAGCACCAACTATGATGCCAAGTATTATTCCTATGTGTAGTCTTACGCTTCTACGGAATTCTCCACCGCCATACACTATATCTCTAAATGCTGTCGCAAAACAGAACCTACTTCTCTGAATAACTATGCCTACTGCTATGCCAAGTAATAGTATGCCCAAGTATAAGTCTCCACTAGGATCTATAGTATAAACTGTTAAAGCTAGAACTAACAGTAGTATAACAAGTATTGTAGCTACAATCTTCTGTAACCCTAGATTACTACTAGCTAAGCTAGCTGGATTAGTTGTATTAGATTGAGCTAATTCCAGTTCTAAACGTTTAGCATCATAGCTTACTCTCCATTTAACATACATGGAGCCCAATAGTCCTCCTATCAATAATCCTATGAACATTAGGTATCCGTGGAGACTAAGTACCGTTATAGCAGAGAAGAACCCACCCCAGTTACATCCTCTGGCGAAAACAACACCTAAAGCCATTAGAAGACCTCCGATTGCTGCTTCAATGTAGTCCAGTTTTGAATTAGGTAGTCTTATCCGGAACTCATTAGATAGCAATGCCGCTATAAATGCTCCAGTGAATAAGCCTATATCTCCTACACTAGTTTTTTCAAATAACGGAATCATCTTAGGGACGCCAAATACTTGGATTCCAAGCATAGAATAGATACTACGGCCCCAGTTGAGGAATCCTGTATAAATAGTGAACGGCTTCAAAGCCCATATAACAAACAATATATTGATAATCCCTAACAGGATTCCGCCAAACCACTCAGGCCATCCAGTATTGCTAAATACCCTAGATATTACACGGTTTCTAAGATACTCTCTGAAACTATACCTATAAGTACTAGCTCTAACACTAGTATTATTAGTCATAATCGTTCCCTTGAATACCTCAAATCACTTACTAATCTATAACAGTGTTATAGTAGCTAAAAAACTTAGCTCTACAATGCCTGGTGGTCTATCAATACATCTAATTGTAATAATTATTAAGTAGAAGTATTAGATACAGGATCCTACGGAGCTCTAGACTTTATTCCAGTATTATATCGTGTTCTATTGACTCTGCCTTACTAGAACCATAGGCTAGGAGAGTACTATATCAGACAATAATTATAATATAAAGTGGCGCCGGGGGCGAGATTCAAACCCGCGCGGGCGACGACGCCCACCGGCTCTCAAGACCAGTTCTATTTGAGAGGTAACATAGGATCATATAAATCCTTTTCCATGAGTTACCCCTAGAGTTCTCGCGCTTTAAATATTCTCAGATTTCCGATATACTAAGGGAGACCATGGTAAGAATAATAGTTGAGTTAAATAGAGTTACGTTAGAGTTTGAAGATCCCGATAAGGTAAGTAAATTTATTGACTTTCTCCAAAGTTTGGGGGTAACCAGTAACATTGAGAAGAGAGAAATCAAACTTGAATACGATGAGATGTTCTGGAACTATTTAATAAAAGACCGGTGATTAGATGTTAAAACTGCAAAATCATATATGAACTACTTGAAAAAGCTGGATGGTAGAACTACTGATTACAACCTGTATTTAGAAATTGTAAATAACAAATGGAAGGTAAAATTGGTGAGAATCTATTTGGATTATCTTTTTAAAACTAATAAGGTATCTTGGGAGGAGAAGGAACGATTGAAGTCAATATTCAAGGTGGAAAACAACGATAGTGGTGAAGATGAATATAAGATTAATCCTAACGAACTAATCGAAAAACTATTGAAATAGGTGAAGGACCGTATAAGTTAGTTCTTGAACTATTATTATATTCTGGCGCAAGGCTAAGCGAAGTCATTAAAATGATAAAAGAATTGAGTGAAGACAGATTAGAATGTTTTGATGAATTCTGCAGATATAGACTACGATGGAAGCGTGGTCGTAAAAGATGTGACTACATATATTTTCCTAGATATCTACTATCTAAGATTCTGAAATACATACATAAGATAGGTAAATATGAGAACTTGAGAAAGAAACCGGTTTATAAATGGCATGTCCTAGCACAGTATGTATAGTTCTTATTAATCTTTGTCCAGTGGGTTTA
>WAML01000116.1 GCA_015522345.1 Desulfurococcales archaeon | reverse complement strand
CTCCAAATCCAGTAGTTCTTGAAATTACTGACTAGGGTAGAAATTATTAATATTTATCATAGTTTAGTAAATTTATAATTAATTGAACACTTAACTAAGGAATTATGTTAATAAAGTACTACACTACATGATTACTATATTACTATATTTAGAGTACACCGTAATAAAATAATGATAAAAATATGTTTAGCGAAAAGTGTTTTGGCATTCTTTTAATATTTTGATTACATCATAATGTATCTTGTATTGACCTATTTAATATTGTTTTAAAAAATGTGTCTAAAGGAAAACCTAGTACAGTACTATGTTTATTATTTTATTCTGTTTAGAGTTTTTGTTTTAATGCATTGGCTATTACTGGTGCTACTGTAACTTTACTTATTGGACTTAGGACTGTGTCTGTGCCTATTATGTCTAGGAGGCCGAGCTTTACGAGTTTATTATATGCTTTACCAACTAGTAGTGGATGAACGCATGTTACTATAATGTCTCTTGCACCTAGTTTCCTAAGTGCTTTAACGGCTTCAATTATTGTTCCTCCAGTACTTATTATATCGTCTACTATAATGATGTTCTTTCCCTCTACATTAACATCCTTAGCCTCAATAACTACTTCTTCAGCACTAATTCTCTTCTTCTCCAATACACTATATTCTAGATCACCTAGTTCTTCAGCCATTATCTTAGCCCATTGCTCAGCTTCTTCATCAGGTCCTATGACAACTGTATTTTCTATACTATAGTGTTTTTTGACATATTTACCTAGTTCTCTTACTCCAGTTAAATTATAGAATTTTGCACCAAATACTTTAACTGGATCGGTTATTCTATGTAAATGCATGTCAATAGTATAGATACTATCTACATCAAGTAGTTTAAATAATTTAGCGAGAGACAATATACTAACTGCTTCACCTGGATTAAATCTCTCATCTTGTCTAGCATAGGCCATATAGGGTACTACGAGATGTACTTCTTTAGCACCTAAGTCCTTGAGAGTATCAACAGTATAGAAAGTCTCTATAATTAAGTCGTTTGGTCCACGTTGTAGAGAATTAATATATATAACACGTTTCCCACTTACATCAGATAATATCCTGATGTAAGTTTCTCCATCAGGGAATTTCTTAACCTCTATTTCCCCAAAATCTACATTAAGTATTTTAGCGACTCTATAAGCAAGATATTCCCCTGAAGAACCGCCTAGGACAATAACATCTCTCATAGGGGGTTCCTCAGCACACTTTTTAAATAATAATACACTATTCAGATAATAAATATATCCCAACACTATATAATGTGTAGTAATGGTACTGTATGTACTATCTTTAAAAAATGTTTCTATAAAAATCTAGATAGTTGTTATTCATTATTGTTAAATATTTAACAAATACTAAAATAACTTCAAAACGGTAATATATATTTAGTCACAAACATCAAATATTATACAGTCATGCAACTTTATTTGAACTCCTAAGATCCATGTAGTTCCATATAGAGTTAACTATGGGCGTGAAAGTATGGTTGATACAAAAACTCTTTCCATATTAACAGTTATACTCGTAATAATAGCTGCAGCTGCAGGCTATTTCGCTGGAGTTGCAATGGCGCCTGCTCCTACTGAGAAAACAGTTACAGTGACTAAGACAGTACAAGTTGGTGGAGGAACAGTTACACAAACTGTACAAGCGCCAGCTCAAATGATTATGACTATGTCTTGGGATGAAATAGTTGCTAAAGCAAAAGAAGAAGGAGAAGTAACGTGGTATGGATATGGAGCTGAATGGGATAGAATCTTCTTCCAAAAACTAGCTAAGGAATTTGAGGAGAAATACGGTATTAAGGTAAACTATGTACATGGAGACTGGTTCAGTACTATAGAGAAGCTTAAGGCTGATAAAAAAGCTGGTAAAGAAGTAGGTGATGTTGATGTTGCCTTTGTATGGTCTGTGCCATTCAAAGAAGCTCTTGACAACGGCCTAGTATGGGACTTCCCAATAGTACTAGTTCTACCTAATGCAAAGAAGCTCATAGATCCATCGCTAATGTTATACAACGACATGGTTCCAACTGAGGGCAAGTTTGTGCCTTTTGTATGGTGGCAAGTAGTATTTATTTACAACAAGAAATATGTTAACGAAAACGAACTACCAGATTTCGACAACCTACTAGATTGGGTTAAGAAGAATCCTGGTAAATTCACTTACTCCGACCCCAACAAAGGAGGTAGTGGACACACATTCTTAATCTCAGTAATATATTGGTTGTACGGCTACGATAAATTCGCTTTCAAACCATTCTCCGAAGAAAGAGCAGAGAGGATCTTCAATAGTCCTGGCAAGAATGGAATGACTTTATGGGAGTACTTGAACGAGCTAGAGAAGTACATGTACCAGCCAGGAAACTATCCAGCAGGAAATGCTGCAGCCATGGAGTTGTTTGCTAGAGAAGAAGTATGGCTTGAGCCTCAGTGGCTCGACGTACTAGCTGAGTGGATTAAAGAAGGAAGAGTGAACCCAGACGACGTAGGAGCCTATAACCCAGAACCAGGAATAGCTGTTGGAGGATTCGATGGCTTATTCATACCATGGAATGCACCACATAAATTCGCTGCTCTAGTACTAATCAACTTCTTGATAAGCGAAGAAGTACAGTATAGACTAGTTACCGAGAGAGGAGGTATATACCCAGTTATAAAGGGTGTATGGGAGAAAGTACCAGACGACATAAAAGCTAAATGGAAGATGCTACCCATAGAGAATCTAGAGGAACACTTCCTACAAAGACATGCTGAATACATGTTCTATGCAATGAAGAAATGGACTGACGAAGTAGCTAGAAAATAAAGTACTCCATAAGAGGTGGAGTACATGAAAATGAAAAATATAACTATTTTTTTGTATCTTCTACCACTATTTGGTTTTTACTTAATTGTATGGCTTTACCCATTGATACTTGTTTTTCTACAGTCACTTGGCATACCTGTTCTATCTCTTAAGCCTGAATCAGAGGTTTATCCTACTCTAGAGTTTTATAGAGAATTCTTTTCTACGGAAAGATATATTGTTGCTCTATGGTTTAGCTTCTGGAATTCTCTAGTAGCAGTCATAATATCTATATTCATAGGGTATGCATTAGCTCTTGTACTGTTCCTATACGAGTTCAAGGGGAAGAGAATAATAAATATTATATATAAGCTCCCGTTGTTCGTGCCATATCTAGTGGCAGCATTCATGTGGTGGATTCTATTAACTCCCAAGGGATTTGTCTACGAGTTTCTAGTGGCAATAGGAGTTATACAGCGTGGTACTCCGTTAGTGAATGACCCCAATGGTATAGGTATAATTGTAGCTAATACTTGGATGCATATACCCTATGTAGCTCTTATATCACTTGGTTCTCTAAAGCTTGTTGACCCAAGTATTGTTGAAGCAGCTAGAGTTCTTGGAGCAGATCTAAAGAGGGTTCTTAGACATATCTACATACCATTAACCATGCCGGGCATACTAGCTAGTCTACAGCTAATCTTCATAAGCATGTTTGGTGGATTCTCAGTAGCCTATATACTGGGAGCGAGCTTCCCAACGTACATGTCTGTGACGATCTATGAAGATGTTGCACAGAGGTACATGTGGAGCATAGGTTCTGTTCAAGCTGTAATGTACCTTATAACGGCGTTGATAATCACTTACACGTATTCTAAGATAACTAGGAAAGGGTTGGTTAGGCTATGAGGAAAGGGGGCATCATCTCTAAATTTGGAATAATCTTCTTATCCTTGGTCATAGTTATATTTGTGATACTACCACTAATAGCTGTAAGCCTATGGGCTTTCTCAGAGAGATGGCCTGGAGCAGCATTGTTTCCAGAGAAATTCGGTATTAAGTGGTTCGAGCTGCTTATAAGCTCTGGAGCTCTTCAGCAACCACTTACTTATAGCATTACCATAGGTATAATAGTTGTCTTAGGGAGTGCAGCAATATCTATTCCAGCAGCCTATGTAGTTGGTGTTAAAAAGTTTAGAGGTAGAGAAATAGTTGAGAGCCTAGTTCTAATGCCCTTAATCGTGCCGCCTATAGCTACTGGTGTAGGAATCCTAGGATACTATACACAAATGGGGTTTAGGAGTAATATGTGGGCTGTAGTAACAGTACACATGATTGGCGCAACTCCATTCATGTTTCGTTCAGTAGAAGCAGCGTTTGAGTCTATTGATCCTGCTCTAGAAGATGCAGCAAGAGTGCTAGGAGCGTCGAGGCTAAGAACCTTAATACACATCTACTTACCTCTGATAACACCAGGATTACTCGCTGGCTCTGTATTTGCTTTTGCATGGTCTTTAAATGAATTCATATTGACACTATTAGTTGGCTTACCAGATATAATAACGTTGCCAGTACAAATATTCAGGTATGTTGGAGGATACTATATACAGGTAGGCCCTGTTTCTGCATTAAGTATTGTTCTCTTGATCCCATCAATAATATTTCTCGTCTTGTCAGAAAAGTATATACGTGCAGAATTTGTTCCAGGAGCTGGTGTTAAAGGGTGAAATAGGTGAAATGAATGGTTAGTGTAAGGCTCAAAAATATAACCAAGAGGTTTGGTAAAACAATAGCTGTAAATAATGTTAGTTTTGAAGTAAAGGATAAAGAGTTCTTTACCCTATTAGGTCCCAGTGGCTGTGGAAAAACAACTACACTAAGGATAATAGCTGGTCTCCTAGAGCCAGATAGCGGCGAAGTATACTTTGACGATAGATTAATGAATAAAGTTCCTCCAGAAAAAAGAAATGTTACTATGGTTTTCCAAAACTTTGCATTATTCCCACACATGAACGTCTACGACAATATAGCCTTCGGACTAAAGATGAGAGGCTGGTCTAAAGCAGATATCGATAAACGTGTTAAAGAAGTAATAAGGATGCTTCATCTAGAGGGTCTTGAACACAAGTATCCTCATCAATTAAGTGGTGGACAGCAACAGCGTGTAGGCCTTGCTCGAGCACTGGCTCCTCAACCTGATGTAATACTATTCGACGAACCTTTATCCAACTTAGACGCTAACCTACGTGAACAAATAAGGTTTGAATTAAGAGACTTAGTTAAAAGAGTTGGTATAACAGCTATCTATGTAACCCACGACCAAGCTGAAGCACTTGTTGTATCCGATAGAATAGCCATTATGAGAGCGGGGAAGATTGTTCAAATAGGTACACCTGTTGAAGTATACGAGAGGCCAAACTCCGTCTTTGTAGCCAATTTCCTTGGAATAGCTTCTCTAATACCGGGCAAGGTTGTTGAACAAGATGAGAAAGGATACTATGTGCTAGAGACTAGAGAAGGGTTAACGATAAAGGCTAGACACTCTTATGTTAAACCTGGTGAAGAAGGACTTATAGTAATAAGGCCCGAGCATGTAATTATACATAAGATTAAGGAGGCAAGTGCTCTAAGTAAAGAAAGTATTCTAGAAGGCTCTGTTGAGAAAATAACTTTCCTCGGATCCACAATCGATCTTAGAGTACGTATAGGAGAGAGTATCGTTAGAACATTTATTAAAACTGGCGAAATTGATGTAGGTGAGAAAGAGAAAGTACTAGTAGAGTACTTGCCACAGAAACTCGTTATAATACCCCCTGAGAGATAGAAAGAGTCGACGGATAGCCGATAATATGGTCTAAGTTTTATAAATCTGCTAACTAAGACACAACAATGGTAGATGTACCGGGTACACGGTAAATTGAAGGCTAGATCTTACTGGGATACAGATAAAATCATTGTACTAGCCCATAGAGGTCTGCGGCTAAAATACATAGAAAATACAGTTGAAGCCCTTGTCAGAGCCATAGAATATGGAGCTGATGGAGTAGAATTTGATGTTAGACTAACATCTGATGGTATACCAGTTATATTTCACGATACTACTTTTAAAAGACTTGCTGGAGTTGATGTTAGATTAAGAGAACGTACTTACGAAGAAGTAAGAAGGATAGATCTTAGGAAAAAAGGCTATGTACCAACACTAGAAGAAGTACTGGATAGAATGCCTCGTCATGCTCTCTTAGATATTGAAGTAAAAGAATTAGATGCTGTAGAGAAAACGTATGAACTTGTAGCAGAGAAAGGATGGCTTGATAGAACAGTATTTACTTCATCAGATCATAGGGTTTTGAGAAAGTTTAGGAAACTCTATAAAGATGTAAGACTAGGCTATGTAATATGGAATACAAGGACTTTCCTTAATGTATTTGAACTACATAGGAAGCTCAAGCTATTCTTGGTTGTTGTATCCGTTATATACATGAAGATTATAGGGTATAAGATATTCAAGGACTACTTAAGAAAACTTAGATCATATAGACTAAAGATAATATTGTATCCAGTAAATAATCCAGAGTACTTGATAGACTTCAAAGGACTGTACAACGGCATTATTACAGATAATTTAGAGAAAATCCTTAGATCAGCAGTTGCTAGAACTATGCTTCATAGAACGTAACTACATGGTTTAATGAACTAGGTATAATTTTATTTTCTTTCGCACGAGACCTAGTGAATAATAGTTAGTAATCAGCTTGGGAAGAGGTGGAAAAATGGTTAACTTGGTTTTCTTAGGAACAGCTGGTGCTGGTGGAGTAGTGGGTAGAGTTAGGAATTGTATACTCGTTGATAATGGTGATACTAGAGTAATGCTTGATTTTGGAGAAGGTTGTGGCTGGCGTTTAGAAGAGTATGGCTTGACTCTTTGTGACCTAGACTTAGTATATATATCGCATTTGCATGCAGATCATTACTGTGGATTATTTGATTCAGTAGTAAGAGCTTCAGTACATGAGTGTAGGAGCTTAAGAATAGGTGCTGCTGGAGGAGTTTTTAAGGAATTAGGGAGAGCACTAGATATTCTTCCTAAAACTATAAGTATTGATATCAACGCTATTGAAGTACCCATGGAGGGTATGGAGATAGGGAGTTTCTTTATAAAGCCTGTTAAAACAAAACACTCTATAGAATCCTATGGACTCCTAATAGTAGCTGGTGATAAAAAGATATTATATACAGCAGATACTTCTCTAGACACTAGTTTATTAAGACATTATAGTGGAGTAGATGTATTAATACATGAAGTCTCATTACCCAGTTCAAGAAAACACTTGGCCAAGAGCCAGGGACACACTAGCGTTGACGAAGTACATGAGATAAGGAAGTACTTGAGCGAAAAAACATTACTAGTAATAGTACATACAACTATAGAATCATATAAGGAACTACAGAAAAAACAATTACCGCCAAACACTATTATACCAGGCGATCATACAATAATAAGTATTTAGTTTAATAAATAAAGTATTTGTTGGCCGTGCAACTCGTCCACGGGTTCATCCAGTTTCTCGGGGCCTTACGGCCCTGTCGCCCGGGCCCTGACCCCCTGTATTATTAACCTGTATAGGGAGCGTTTATTAATGTTTAATATTGTTTTCTTGATATAGTTTTTCCACAAATTCTCTGACCTTTAGGTATATGTTTTTGTATATTTTTGTATACTCGCTAGCTATTTCGGGCTCCGGCTCATATACTCTATTTATTGTAACTATATCGTTTATTTCTTCATAGGACTTGTAAACGCCGTATCCTTTTCCTGCTAGAAAAGCTGCTCCTAAAGCAGACGCTTCGGGTTCTCTAGTTTGGACTACTCTAACACCAATTACCTGAGCTTTTAGCCAAGTTAATAATCTACTCTTTGACTCACCTCCACATACTCTTACCTCGTTTACTTGGATGCCTAGTTTCTTAGCTATGTCTAGGATTTCTCTACACCAGAAACCTATTCCTTCCATAAAACTCCTTACAATATCCTCTGGTTTAGAGGATAAACTTAGTCCATAAACTAGTCCTCTGAGATAAGGATTCCAATCGGGTGATCGTGTTCCTTTGAGGAAGGGTAGCGAGATAATGCCACTCGCTCCAATACTTGTGTTCTCTATTATATTATCGTAGCTCATATTTTCTAAACCAAGTAAATCAACTATTTTATCTATAGCTATACCTGATGTTGGAAGACAAGCTTCTAGTAAGTAAGAGTCTTTAACTACATGTCTATACACTTCAAAACCTGAATCATAGTCCATTATCGGCGTCATCATAGGTATGTCGATACATGTTGATGTACCACTAATGTCCGCTACAACACCTTCTTCAATAGCTCCAACACCTAGTGTAGCACATGCAGAATCAACACCACCAGCTACAGCATATACTTTAGTTGTACTCGATGTAATGTTTTGCTCTACAACTTCAGCTATATACTCTGAGTCCACGGGCTCAAATAACTGGTCTTCACTTATTCCTATAAAAGACAGTATTTCGTTATCCCAAGTACCTCTTATATTCATTAATTGAGTCTCGGATGCATGAGAATAATCTGTTTTCTTTAAACCAGTTAACTTATAGTATACATAGTCTTTTAATTGTACGAAATATCTTGCTTTATTAAAAACCTGAGGCATATTATCTCTAATCCACATTATCTTCGAAGGCAAGAACATGGGATCTGGTCTAAGACCTGTTCTATAATAGAGATCTCTGTCTCCAAATTCTCTAGTGAGTATCCTAGACTCTTTTACTCCACGTCTATCCATCCATGTAATTACATTAGTTAAAGGCTCTCCACCAGAGTCGAGAACAAGTAGTGTAGGAGACTGACTACTAAACCCTATTACATAAGTCCCAGACTTTATCTCTACAATAGTTTCTCTCAACAACTTTATGGTCTTATAATATATCTCCTTGGGATCTTGTTCAATGAAATCACCTTTTATAGATAAACCTATTCTTTCTTTAAGCTCTAGGAGCTTCTCTCCATAAATATTGTAAGATACTGCTTTTACAGAAGAAGTACCTATATCGACTCCTATAAATATAGGTTCACTCATTTCTATTCTCCTTTAATTAACTGAGTATATGATCGTTGGGAATCTTCTGTTTTTATCTAGACTATATGTATTAATAGTATAGTTTTACAATATTTTCTTTAATCTACTAGATCGAGGGTTTAGAATCTAAACTATCATATACCGATATTTAAGTAGATAGTGTATTTCCTACTATAGAGGTAAGCGTTCTTGGAAGATATACAAAGAGTTCTTCAAAAGATATTGGTTAGAGCATTATCAGCTGTGTACACAAGTATAGGCTTCTTTATGGTACTCCTGTGGATATTGAACGACTATGTAGGTGTAGTGGCTATATCTATAATATATTTGGTTGTAGCATCTACTCTATATAGCCATGTATTTAGACCTCTTATCAGATACCATAAAATATATGACACAATAGGGATCAAGACAGTAAATATATACAAAATACTGGGATCCATTGCCTCGATCTTTGGGTTATCAGCTCTTCTATTATCCATTATGGGCAACTATATTGCTACATTATCTCAGTACATACCATTGCTTGGATTACTGGCTATAATTGTGTCAATAGCTATGTTAACATATAGCGTCATTCAACAAAGTAGTTTATTTAGAGAAGAAATGTTTATAATGACTATAGCTGTATTGGGGGTAACATTAATACTTTATATTATAGCGTCAAATCTAGTACTGCCGATAGTAGGTACATTATTTATATCTATAGGAGTTTACTCGTACTGGCTTTACTACCTTAAAGATCCTTAGAAAGTTGGTATGAGATGAATCTAGAGAATGAAGTAAATAATATAGTGAGAGAACTTAGAGACATATTATTAGACAAGACTATAGTTAATATCCAGAGATTACTGATTTTGATTGCTCTTTATTTATCTAAGAGACTAAGTTTTAAAGAACTTGTTAAGATTACTGGTATAGACAAAGGAAGACTCGAGTACCATTTAAATATACTGATTAAAGAAGGACTTCTCCAGAGAAAGAACTATATAACATTAACTGGTCCTCGAGTATACTTAGAAATAACTAGTAAAGGTGAAGAGTATTTAGAGAAGATAATTGTTTATTTAAAAAAGATTCCATTAAAAGAAGTAGAGGAAAATAGAAATTAAAATGAAGGTATTGGTGATTAAGTGCTTTGCTAGGATATAACGAGGGAAGACTTAGGTTTATAAACTATGTGAGAGAACTCAGTGAGTCTCTAGGAGTACCATCCATAGATTACGAAGACGGTTTAGTCCTCTATTCTTTGTTATACAGCTATATTAGTTCAAATAAGAAATGTAGTTTTGTAGTTGACGCAGGCTCTGGAAT
>WAML01000115.1 GCA_015522345.1 Desulfurococcales archaeon | reverse complement strand
CAGTAATACATTCCATTTCATTTACTACACTTTCATCAGCTTCTCTGATTTCATAGCTATGATCAAATCCAGGTACCAAGTATTGATTATTTTTAAGTTCCATTTTTAAAGCTCCTTATAATATTTTAACCATAACCAAGGACATAAAGTTATATAGTTATTGGTTGTTTTAAAAAACAAAATTAAATAAATTTTGGATAATACTGCTACAATTAACATTGCTTTTAACCCAAGGTATTCTTTTTCCAAATATCATGTTAAATTCTCAATATGTTTTTTAATGATGTCTTTTATTTCTTCTACTGTTGTCTCATTAGGTATGGTCATTCCATGGTTCCAATTAGGCCAAAACACATCTAACTGACCACTCATAGAAATATGTTCATTCTGAATTAGAGGATCTTCTTGCCAAGATACTGCTTTAGACAAATGTGTATTTGTATACATAAGAACATCTAAATCATCTTTAATAATGAAGTAACTTGCATCATGGATTTGAGCACATGGTTTAATATCCAAACGATACTTACTATTACGTACTTTACCCATGAATTCGGAACCAGCACGAGTATTCAATAATCCCCATGACTGGCCCAAAGCATTACCTGCTGTACGGCCCTCAGAAGCCGCCTCATACGGCGTCTTACTAGTTCCCAGTACCACCTGCTTAAGAAGGGGTGTTCTAAGCCTCAGACCGAAGGCTACGGTCACATAGCCATCTTTAGAAGCTTGTTTAATCTTATCTGCTACCCACTCATCAGAAACTTTATACATTTCATGGTAACTAGATTCGATAGACTTGGCCAGTTTCTCAGATAAACCAACATTCTTCATAAGAGTGATATAAGTACCATCATACGTAAGAGCGAAGGTAGGAACCTTACTATCTTGTCTTTGATCTTTATACAGGTACTTAATGGAATTAACCCTCACAACATCATGCTGTGAGGGTTTAACTTCAGAGACCGATGTAATCGGATCTGAAATTTTAAGCATTAGGTACAATACCCCAATCATTAGATTGCATATCTGTTTGAGAACAGATCCAAGGAACGATAGTTCCATCAGCAGTTCTCATATCAATATGTCCATGGTAATATACTTTCGTATCCTCACCTAAAATAGATAGAAGAGGTTCACGATTTACTTTAAATACGGAACCTGGAACTTTAAAAATAAACATATTCTTACCATTCCAACCGGATCTAGAAACCCTAGCTCCATGTTCAATCAGATGTAGTGCATGTCCAAAATTAAAATTACCATTAGAACGATAAGATTTTTCAAATACAAATTTTGGAGACCAACTCTCATATGCATCAGGGTATTTAACCAAATACCCTTCGGTATTTGGATCTTCATTTGAAGGAATACTCCAATTTCTATGTTTATTATATTCTCCAAGTGTCATTGGCTTAGCAAATAACGTTTTAGTTCCTACGTATTGTTTCATAATGTTTCCTCATTAATAAGTGTAAATAATTCTTCACCAGTCATAAATTTATTTTGGTATTCAATTATTTCATTAGAATGGAAATAAACTTCTTTTCCACCCACAAGAGCTAAGTAAGCTTTGCTATCTTCTGGACATAATTCTATGTCTGGCATTTGATCAGGAAAGTAAGATAGAGCACGTAAACAGTGTCCATCATATCCATCTGAATATACCTTAATCTTCATAGGATCTCTAGTAGTCACAGCAGAGATTTTATCCTCTAAAGAATCAAAATCTAGTCCTACAAATAACCAACCGGGAGGAGCTTCAAAACATTCTTTAATCATCTTAGCAAGTCTTTTTTTATAAGACGATGAACCAGATGAAGGAATATTCTGAAGATTAGGATTATTAGAGGATAATCTTCCCGATACAGTTCCACCTAATCTGAAATTACCAAATAAATAATGCCAACCATCTTTACCTTTATGTGCTTTAAGAAAAGCAGGTAAGAATGTAGATAGAATAATAGCAGAAGCTTTATATTGGATGAGTAAATCCAAGAATGTAATTATATCTTCATCTTCTGTATGCTTCTGTAGCTTTTCTAAAGTATCAGCCCCAGTAGAAGGTAGCTTAGTATCTGTTAAATCAATAACAGGTAAACCTAAGAAATCTTCAGAATAAAGTAACCTCTGCAGCTGAGTACTACTGTTAGGATTAAAACTAATAGTAGTATCCTTAGTAGAGCCAAGATCTGCTCTAGTTATCTGTTTTTTCTTTAACTTCTTATTCTTAGCTACAATAAGCTCTTCCTCTAATTCATACATAAAGGATGAAACTAGAATAGTATTATTCATGGATTCTAATAAAGAATTGGATTCATCAGTAAGCTTTTTATTAAGCTTAATTACTTTATCCATATTAATAGGCATACCTGTTAATTGCATTTGAATAATGTCTTTAACAGCTGGTTTAAAAATCTCATTATAGAGATTTTCTTGTTGATCTTTAATCATGATTGGGTGATTTTTTTCAAATACATACCAAGTAGATAATCCATCAATTAGGTTATATTTTAACAAATCATCCATAGAAATTAGAGTAATGTCATGAATATCTTCTTGAGCATAGTTACCAGCAAATGCTTGAGCTTGAGCTTTAAGGCTTAGCTCATTACCGGCACAAGAGTTAGTAGCAAGATATGTAATCAATTGGGTACAATCCCAATTTCTTAACATGATATCCATACCCTCTAACATACCTTCTTGATCCAAGATATCATCCATGAATAGTTGATAGATCAAGACATAAGCATCATAACAAATATTATGATAGATTACTTTATTAGTGAATTTCGTAAAGAAAGCTTTTAGGGCTTTCCTTATCTTAGGATTCTCAATTCTCATACCCTTATGGGGCGTAGAAGAATTAGTAACCATAGCTGGTTGATAATCTACTGGAAAGGCCACACCTTCATGTTTACTCCAACAGAAGGTAATAGTACCTATTCCAGCATCATAGTGTTTAAGAGAGAATCCTTCAATATCACAAGTAAGATCACAATCCATATCTAACAATTCTTCCAATGTTTCTATAATAGAATCATCAGTAAGAGGATATTTTTCATACTTGATAATATGATCACCAATAGATGAAGAATCTCCATGGAACCATCTCTCTACAGAGTTTAAAGATAGTTTAATCTTCTCCTTGATTTTATCTGGATCAAAGAAGATTCTAGAATAATTGGGACAATACGTAGCATGTAGTCCAGGTACCACAGTATCTACTACATCACCAATAGTAGCATCAGTCTTAGATTTCTTAGTTAAAACCTTAAAGTAATCAGGATGAGTAACTACAAGTAATTTAATATCTCTATTCAAAAGTTCAGGAATCAAATCTTCCAAATACTCTTTGATATGTTTTACTGAAGTTTTCTTTTTGGTTTTGTCTATAAACAAATCGCAAGCTAAAACATCTCTATCTAATTTAGAAAGATACTTTTGATAGTAATATCTTTCAATTTCTTTAGTTTGTAATCTAGGACACAATATAGCAATTTCAGGTTTTTCGTTTGTATTTCCTATAATATCATATCTCATAGTAAATTCCTTTATTATAGGTCTACAGTTACCAAACTGAAAAATTGTTTTGTACAAACAACAGGGAATCGAACCCCGATACTACCAAGTCTCGACCAGCGATAGGGAATCGAACCCTCAAATTCCTAATAATCAGATAAAATTATTTTACCTAAGTGATTAAAATTATGAGATTTAATTACAGCATTTTTATTCAGTTTATTAACAATAGCTTTTAACTTATTAACCGCATCGTCATAACTTGCATAAGTTCCTATATGCTTTTCTGATTTTCTATTTTTATTAAAGAAATTCAAATTTTTCTTAATAAAAATCATATATAAATCATAGACTTCAAGTTTTTCATCTATCCTGTATTTAATTTCTATACTCATTTAAAATACCTCTCAGGTAGTTTACCTCGAATAAAGATTCTGTTTTTAGGACGAGATAAGGCAACATATTGCATACGAGCTGTTTGCTCTACATTTGTAGATTTACCAATATCTGCCAAATCTACAATTACAGAATCATAAGTAGATCCTTGTGCTTTATGAGTAGTAGATGCTGCCACAGAGCGAAGATCTGGAAATGTATTCTTAATCTTGAAATATCTATCCCATTTTTTAAGATTGGCATAATATTTCAATACTTCTGCTCTATCATCAGATACTGCAAAAGAAGTTACTTGGTATTCTTTAAGAGAAGAAACATCTCTGACAATTAAAGTAATAGTTCTAATATCATAACCAGGAATAATATTAGAATTTTGATCATCACTGATGATCTTAATTACTTCTACTACCTGATCAGTATATAGACGTTCTTTACCTAATAGCTCTGCAGAAGAATTATTAGAAAGAATCTCACCTACTTCAAATGGTTCTTTATAGCCACGTAACATTCTAATATAGTTATTGTATTCAATAACCCTTTTATTAGTATAAGATAGCACACGTTTATTAGGGTCTTCTTTTGTATATTCACGTTCAAGTACACCTTTAAGAGCGTTTGAATCTACAAAATCAATAACCCCAGGTACTTCTTTAATAGGTGTAAACACACCTGTTAGTACTGTTTGTTTAGCTTGCTCACAAAGATCCATAAGAGCTTGTTGCCCAGCATTACGTACAGGTACCGAAAGATATGCAGTATCATATCCTTGTTCGTAAATAGGAGAGATATTTTCTTTAACAGGAGCCAATTGATTTTTATCACCTACAAAAAGAACCTTACAGGTAGAGTCCAAACCTTTTTTAAGCCATTTAAACAATTCCTTATTAACCATAGAACATTCATCTATGATTAGAAGAGTCCCATGGTGAATTACCCATTTATTAGTAGGTACTACTTTAGTGGTTCCTGTATTAAAATTCTCACTGAGACGCAAATTCATAAAGGAATATACAGTACCAATTTCCCCTGCCCTATGAGGCATAGCTTCAGTAATAACTGCAGCAGCTTTATTAGTAGTAGCTGTAATAGCTACTGTGTGAATTGGACACTTCTCATCTTTATGTCTAAGAATACTATCTGCAATCATAGAAATAAAATATGTTTTCCCGGTTCCCGCTCCACCAGAAATATCCATAAATTGTTCATCAGAATTAATGAATTTAATGACCTTTATGAAGCCAGCTTGTTGTTCTTTATTTAAGCCCATTATCAGGTTCCTTATTAATTAAAACTCCCCGCTATTTAGTATAATAGCGGGGAGTCAAGTGTTCATGATACACATATGTTCAATAGATATCTAAAGATTTAATGAAGCCTTCGCTTCAACATAATGTATCTTACCCACACTTAGAATAACCACAATCGTTGCATACCATACATCCACTAGATATTTGGGTATTGAAACCTCTACATTCTGGACATTGATCTTTACTTATATTTTTTGGTTTATCTTCGATAACTTCTTCTGTTTCTTTTTTAGTTTCTTCTTCTGTTGTCTTAATATCACCATGTCCAAGACTATTAAGGTGTTTTTGTACAGTATCACCAAGAAGAGAGATAAATGATGGTACATATGTCCCATTCACCCATGCTCCACCTTGGGGATCAAGAATACTTTTAAGATCTTCTACTACAAATGAAATATCTCCACCTCTTCTAAAGACTGAAGACATCATTCTAGTAAGTGCAACAGTCCACTGGAATTGAGACATTTCATTAGAATTAATGAAAATCTCAAAAGGCATAAGATTACCTTCATCAGTATAACTATTGTTAATAGTTACATACACATTAGATCCTTGCCATTTAAGCTTATAAGTTTGTCCATCTAGGATTTCACTTCTAGGCATAGGAGCAAGCTCTACAGACTTAACTTCATCAGTCTGAGTAACTACCCCATTATCTTGTTTATCGCTCTCTACGCTAATTACAGAGCCTGTGATAGCGTTTGGACGATAAGTAGTACAACCTTTACAACCGTTCTTCCAAGCATACATATAAATATCCTTGAAATCATCAAACTTAATATCCTCAGGACAGTTAATAGTTTTAGAAATAGAACTATCTACCCATTTTTGCATAGCTACCTGAATTTTAAGATGATCTTTTGGTTTTAGAGTTTGAGCAGTTACAACGTATTCAGAGAAATAATCATTATCTATAACATTTTTTAATCTATATTCTTTAAGAAGTTTAACAGCATAATCTTCTACTAATTCTTCTCTCTTGGTAACACCATCATCTTCTAAAACTTTACGAGTATATTCTGGAGCAAAGATAGGTTCGATACCTGAAGATACATTACCAGCATATAGACTGATAGTACCCGTTGGAGCTATCGAAATAAGATGACTATTACGA
>WAML01000114.1 GCA_015522345.1 Desulfurococcales archaeon | reverse complement strand
TCATTGTAATAGAGGATACCTCAATGACGATTCTTTTCTTTGATGCAACTTCTTGATCTATGGTAGTCATTTGTATTCCCTACTTATACAGCTTATACTATACATATATTTAATCACTATTGCTTAACTCGTTATACTGTGTATTATAGATTAATTCCAGGAATAAAAGTGTCCTATTATATACTCCTTATCTGGGCCATAGGTTTAGATAATGTTTTAACTTGTTTTGGTCAGTAGAGGACCACGTCGTCATTGGCTCAGTTCGTTCCCGGGGCAGTTCTTCATCCCGCTTAATTAATACTTTATAATACTACTGTTTAATACTTTACTTTATTGTCTAGCAAGGATAACACCACTTGTTTATCATTTTCTTTGGCGGCTTAGTTTTTTCTTTACCATATCTTTCGATGGGCTTCATTAAGTGTTTAAAAGCTCTTGGTGGAGGTTGGTAGAAGCCTGGCTTTATATTCCTTGGAATTTCTACTGGTATCTTCCTAGCCTTAGGATCTCTATAACCACATTTAGGGCATTTATATCCTTTATTTCTACCCATACTCTTCATACGTGTTCCACATCGAGGACACTTTGGTGCTTCAAAGCGGTAGATTTTTGCTACTTCTATAATCTTTAATTTCTCTAAATTGAGTGTAGGGCCGTGTTTGCTACTAGGTGGTCTTATCATGCCATATACAACAATTCTATCTCCTCTCCTTAACTGATAGGCTATTTCTCTAAACTTTCCCGTAGGCTGGTATACTGCAACATCTAGTTTTCTCTCTCCATCGCTTACACTGAAGATTACGTGTCCTCCAGGTATTTTCTTTGGATCCTTCGAGACGATTGCCTCAATAATTACTCCAGTATATATTCTTGCTTTTTCTAGACTAGATATTCTAGTTAAATGCATATCAGTTGCTTGATTAGTCCTATATATAATCCAGGAGTCTATGGGTTCTTCTACTTTAATCATTTCTAGTGCTTTAACTAGTATACTTGGTTCTTCACCTCTAATACCAAGCAGTACTGGATCTGGTCCATGGGGTGTTATAAGTGGCTTATCTACTTCATAGTCGTAGTTTAAAAAAGTTTTTCCTTCTGTAGCTTTATCCATGTATTTAACACTCTCAGGATCTATGTTTCTTGGTTTACCCCAGTACTCGGGCTTTCTATAAGCTATTAACTCGTATGTATAATCTGAGTTTTCTAGTGTTAGACCTATTGATGCTAGAGCTCCTATCAAGCCTCTCTTACCCTTACTGGATAATTCATTGTATAGGAGAGTGGTGTTTGATTGTTTCTTTACAATATCTATTATTCTTTCAACTAAATTTATTGGGACAACGTCTTTAACGCATTTTTTGCCAAGCCACTTTACATACTTGGGTATATCACCTATGATAGCAGCTACTACTGGCTGACTCTCAGGATGAGTAAATTCTCTAATATAATCTCTAGCGATCCCAATAGCTTCTTCATAGAGGTCTAAGGCTTTCTCTATACTAGGAACATCAATTCTTAATACTAATCCACCATTACCTCTAGTCTTCCATGGAACCCCTGGATTAAATCTTAGAAGACCGGGGTAATCGACAAATTTAGTCCACGGTCTCTTAATCCATTTCAAGACAATTTTTGCTACTAAATGTGTTGTACATCCACCAAAGGGTGTATCTATATCATCAAAACCTATGTGTATTCTTACCAAATAATACACCTAGTATACTATTTTGTGAGTAATTAACTTATTATATCTAGAGCTCTAGTATACAATGGAATTAGAGCAGTACTTAAGGATATAGAATAATGTGAGTGATAGCCATTGTTTTGATTCTATTAAGAAAAAACTATGCTTTGGAGAAGAATTAGTTGAGTCTACTAGAGAATACTATGAAGTAGTAGCTAGTTCCTATCGTAGAAGACCATGGAATATAGTGTCTAAGGTAGAAGAGTATAGTAGTAGAATAGAGCTTATAGGAGATATGGGGTGCGGTATTGGAAGTAATTTAGATATTCTCTTAAACAGTGGTCGTAAAGGAGTTGCACTCGATTACTCATATAGAATGCTTATAAAGAGCTTAGGGTTCTTTGCTAGAAAAAAGAAACTTCATAGAATTATCCTAGTTAATGCTGATATGAGGATGCTTCCTTTTAGAGACTCAGTATTTGATGCACTAATTTATATTTCTTCACTTCACCATATACCCTATAGAAGTAATAGAATAAGTGTATTAAAAGAAGCATATAGAGTACTAAGGAATAACGGTGTATTACTTATAACTGTATGGGCTAGGTATCAGCTTAAATTTGTACCACGTATACTAGCTAATCTATTAACTCGTATTCTAGGAAGAATAGAGAGCGTAGGTGATGTTGTAGAAGAAAAAATTGTTCAAGGAAAACCCCTGTATAGATATCATCATCTCTATACTTTAAACGAGTTAGTAAAGGATATTAAATATGCTGGATTTGATGTACTTGAAAAAGGTGTATTCTATCCTACTAGAAAAGGCATGGGTGTTCCTAGTAAGAATTATTTTGTAGTGGCTATGAAAAGCCGTTAACTGGGGAGTTAACCCCCTCCTATACAC
>WAML01000113.1 GCA_015522345.1 Desulfurococcales archaeon | reverse complement strand
TTCTAGTGGTGTGTCTAGTAGTGCTATTCTAGCACCTTCAACCCTCCTAGGCATACCAGGATGAACAACCTCCTTATCCAAAACAATACCATAAACAAGCTGAGTATCTACTAAGCTTCCTCCATGTTTCTTAATAACTTGTATATTATCTAGATCGATATAGTATTTGTCTCCTCTTTTCTCAGCTATTTGTTTCACAGCTTTAACAGCTATTTCTGCAAAGTGTTCTCTAGCTCCATGAACAGCTTTACTTGTTAAAGCTGTTTTAGCTATCTTCTTCAATGTTTCATCGTCGTTGACATTTATTGGCTCAGCAATCTCATATAGTTTCTTAATAGCTTCTTCTAAGGCTTTTCTGTATCCACTTATAATTAGTGTTGGGTGAATGTTTTTGTCAAGTAGTTCTTCAGCGTACTTTAGTAGTTCGCCAGCAAATATAACGGCTGTCTTAGTTCCATCACCTACTTCTTCATCCTGTCCTTTAGCTATTTGTACAAGCATTTTAGCTGCTGGATGCTGGACATCCATTTTGTCTAGAATAGTTGCACCATCGTTTGTTATAGTTACATCGCCTAGACTATCAACAAGCATTTTATCCATTCCTTTAGGTCCATAAGTTGTTCTAAGAGTTTCTGCTACTGCTCTAACAGCCATTATATTTGTTCTTAAAGCATCTCTACCAGCAGTTCTCTGAGTGCCTTCCTTCAGTATAAGTACAGGTACACCCATAGGTTCTACAGCCATTTAAAACCACCTAATTTCTCTTAATAACTACTTCTAATCAGTCAAAATGGAAGGGGTTCTATATAAACTCTTCCCTCAATAAGAAAGTAATCACGGTCTATTCCCACACCTATGTTACCTAGGAATATCTGGAGATCTGTGTCCCGCATATCATCATGCAATACCATATCTTCTTATCTTCTTATTAAAATTTAAAATATAATAGGTGGAGACGGTATCTATTTAAACGGGTAACCAATAATAACTACACCACATAGTGGTTAGTGGAAGTAAATTAATAAATAAAGTAGAATAAAAATATCTATACCATATTTCAACAAAGATGAAGTGGTGTAGATAATATGGGGAAAGTACGTATAAGGTTAGTGAAAAGAACAGCTCGTGAACTCTTAGAAAAATATCCAGATCTATTTACTACAGATTTCGAACATAATAAAATGGTTGTCAAAAACTTAATTGATACAAAGTCTAAAAGAATACGAAATAGAATTGCAGGATACATTACACACTTAGTTAAATTAAGAGAGAAAAGAAGTGCTTAAATGAATAACTTACTTAACTCTACAGTATAGCCAGTACTACTATGTATATAAGGTCGTTTTACGCCCTTGCTCGTTAACTATTATTCCTTTGAAAACTTAAACTATTGATAGGAGAGTAGAAGTGGTATCTGAAGACTCAATAATCTACGGGTATAAGCTTATTAAATCATGTACTTACGTATTCGATTACACCGTTAACAGGAAATACTATATATCAATTCATAAGTGTAGCGTCAACAATTTATTTGAATCTATAGACATTGTACAAGACTATTCATTAAAGTATGGTTTAGTAGCAATATTTGTCCCAGCATATATGTTCTTAACTCCAGCTATACTATTTACAAGCATAAAGTATTTCCACGACTTGTCTTCAAAGAAAAAGAATATAAGAAATAAAGGTCTTCTATGGCTTTCAATACTATTAGTTAAAAGACAATTAGCTGATGTAGTTAAACTTATAGAAGAATACATGAAGACATCAAATACATTCTACATAGTAACTTTAGGGAAAAATCCTCAGGATATAGACAATTTACTAGAAACTCTCGTTAGAGAGAATATGGTTAAAGCATGTGCATGTATAGAAATAGATGATTTAGCTAATGTAACGTTTAATAAAAATTATCTAAATATATTATATGAAGTATACTCTGTAAAACAAACTAGCTTGAATAAATATACTATTACAAAGGAAGCTCTTGAGAAAACTATATTAGCAAAAATGGCTTATCATTATATTTTAATGCTGTAAACTACCATTCTTCCTCTTCTTCTTCCCACCACTCTTCTTCTTCCTCTAGTTCTTCTTCTTCCCACCATTCCTCTTCGTATACTATCATAAGAATTCACCAACGTTATTCCTTTCTTTTTATCCTAATATTAGATTCAATGAATCGAGAATAAAAAGGTATTGATGGAATTTATTACAACAGTATTTAGTGGAAAAAGCATGTTTATATGTATTTGTCGATAATAGAGACAGTGTGCCAATACCATTAAAAATAAATAGAGACGTATAAAAAGGAGTTAGAGATAGTAGCTAAAGAGTAGTACTTGGAGAAGAATTTTGGTGAAAAAACGTGGTTAGATTCTGCCCGAAGTGTGGCGGACTAATGGTTCCGGTAAAAGAGGAAGGTAAAACCTATCTAAAATGTACTAAATGTGGCTATACTATGGAGTTAAAGAAAGAACAAATGGATAAATACAAGATTAGGCACGAAGTAGAAGAAGAAAAACATGTAATAACAGCTAAAGCAACTAAGGGAGTTAGAAGAGCTTTAACACCTGAAGAAAGAGAAATGCTCCAAGAATACTACGAAGTATTCCTAGAATCATTTGAAGCAGAAGAAGTTGGCGAATCAGACTAAAATGATATCACCATAGAACCCTACATATACTCCCCATAGACAACACCGTATATTTGGCCTAATTTTCTACAAGTGATAAATTTACTAATTAAGCCAATACATTCTAGCTCCAACTTCATTTTAGTCCTAGCAAAGGAATTTTTTAAGAATAAGTTATCAGATCACTTAATTAATCGTCATCTACTCCATATATAGAGTATCCGAGCCGTCACCACTCATCATATACTCGGTTCAGTGAATAATCTAGTGATTATACCTAATTAAAATTGTTATTTAAGGGGATATAGTTAATTAAGTAGATTATAGTGATTAAGGTATGGTATGAAAGATATTGATGTGCAGAGCGTGTATATGAATGGCTAGAGTAGCAGTAATTGATAGAGAATATTGTAAGCCTAGTAAGTGTAATCTAGAGTGTATAAGATTTTGTCCAGTTAATAGAAGGAAGACTAAGAAAGCAATTGAGCTTAGTCCTGACGGCAAACATGCTGTAATATATGAAGACGTGTGCATAGGATGTGGTATTTGTGTAAAAAAGTGCCCCTTTAACGCTATTTCTATAGTAAACTTACCAGAAGAGTTAGAGGCTAACGTAGTACATAGATATGGAGAGAATATGTTCAAATTATATAATCTACCTATGTTGAAGATGGGGAAAGTACTTGGAATTATAGGTAGGAATGGAAGCGGTAAAACAACTTCTATAAAGATCCTCTCGGGTCTACTAAAACCTAATCTAGGAAGATACAATAATCCTCCTGAATGGGATGAGATTATAAGGAGTTTTCGAGGAACAGAATTACAGAATTATTTAAAGAAACTAGCAAATAACGAGATTAAAGCTGTTGTTAAAATACAATATGTAGAACTAGTAAAAAGAGCTCTAAAGGGTAGTGTCAAAGATTTATTGAAGAAAGCTGATGAACGCGGGTTAGCTAGAGATGTAATTGATTACTTGGGGTTGAACAGAATACTAGATAGAAATGTTAGGCAATTAAGTGGTGGAGAATTACAGAAGTTTCTTATAGCAGCTGTAATAGTTAAAGATGCGCATGCATATTTCTTCGATGAACCATGTAGTTACTTAGATGTTAGAGAAAGACTACGTATAGCTAGAGCAATACATGAACTACTTCCTTTAAATAAAGTGTATACTGCTGTAGTAGAACACGATCTAACTATACTCGACTATATATCGGATAATGTAGTAGTAATCTATGGCGAGCCAGGGGTTTATGGAATAGTTTCTAAGCCTTATGGAGTAAGAACTGGTATAAATCATTACCTTGAAGGATACTTGCCAGCCGAGAACATGCGTATAAGGAGAGAATCAATAAGGTTCAGGATCCTAGTCACAGAGAGAATCAAGGCAAAAACAAGTTACCCCATGCTCCAGTGGAGTAGACTGGAAAAGACATATTCTTCAGGATTCAAACTAGTTGTTGAAGAAGGAGTAGCTTACCAAGGAGAAGTAATTGGTATTATAGGCCCCAATGGTATAGGTAAGACAACGTTTGTGAAAATGTTAAGTGGCGAACTCAGGCCTGACAATGGAGAAGTACTCGTAGGTGTTGAAGAACTAAGTTATAAGCCGCAGGAGCTTTCACCCAAAGTCTTTACTGAAGAAACTGTTGCAGCAAATCTTAGAAAAGCTAATCCTGATTCATTAAATCCTGCTTCTTGGATATACTCTGAACTAGTTAAGAAACTGCGTGTAAACAAGTTATTAGATAGATACATAGAAGACCTGAGTGGCGGCGAACTACAGAAAGTAGCTATTGCCGTGGCTCTAAGTAGAAAAGCAGACCTATACTTACTCGATGAACCTTCTGCCTACCTAGATGTTGAAGAAAGACTTACTGTAGCTAGAGTAATAAGGAGGATTATTGAAGAACGTAAAGTAACTGCTTTTATAGTAGAACATGACCTTATGCTACAAAACTTCGTATGCGATTCAGTAATGGTATTTTCTGGTGAACCAGGAGTACAGGGGATAGCTACTAAACCCACTGATTTAAAAACAGGATTTAATAATATGTTAAAAGAACTCAATATAACTTTTAGACGAGATCCAGCTACAGGGAGACCTAGAGTTAATAAACCAGGTTCGTACTTGGATAGATATCAAAAGCTACGTGGAGAATATTATCTCTTAGAACCTGTTCGTGAAAAAGGCGAAGAATGACTTTTAAATAAATATTTAAAAATTTATAATAATTTACCCCCATCATACTCTTAAGATTTTTCAACAATATTTATAAATCTCTACGATAATACCTTTACTAGAATACTGTAGATACTAAGTGTATGGTGTATAGTTATGGGTGAAAAAATAACTTTATCAGTTATTAAAGCAGATGTAGGATCACTAGCTGGTCATCACATGCCTCATCCCGACCAGTTGGCTGCTGCTACAAAAGTTTTAGCTGAAGCAAAGAGGAAGGGCTTAATAATTGATTTCCATGTAACACATGTAGGCGATGATATACAGTTAATAATGACACATAAGAAGGGGCCTGATCACCCGGATATCCACGGACTTGCATGGCAGGCTTTCCAAGAAGCAACTAAAGTAGCTAAAGAACTAGGACTATATGCTGCTGGACAAGACTTGTTAAGCGAGGCCTTCTCTGGCAACGTACGTGGTCTAGGACCTGGTGTTGCAGAAATAGAGTTTGAAGAAAGACCAAGTGAACCAGTAATAACATTCCATGCAGATAAGACAGAGCCTGGTGCCTTCAACTTACCTATGTTCAAGATTTTCGCAGACCCCTTCAATACAGCTGGCTTAGTAATTGACCCTAGAATGCATGAAGGATTCGAATTCGAGATCTTTGATGTATTTGAAGGAAAAGCTGTTAGAATGAAGGCTCCAGAAGAAATATATGATATACTAGCATTAATAGGAACCCCAGGTAGATACGTTATTAGGAAAGTATTTAGGAGAAGCGATGGATTACAAGCCGCTGTTGTAAGTATTGAAAGACTTAATTTAATTGCTGGAAAGTATGTTGGTAAAGACGATCCTGTAGCTATAGTGAGGGCACAACATGGTTTACCAGCAGTAGGAGAAATCCTTGAAGCATTCGCTTTCCCACATTTAGTTGCTGGATGGATGCGTGGAAGCCATCATGGACCATTAATGCCTGTACCACAGAGATATGCACGTATAACTAGGTTCGATGGACCACCAAGGATTATAGCCTTGGGATGGCAGATAAAGAATGGAAGACTAATTGGTCCAGCAGACTTATTCGATGATGTAGCATTTGATGAGACAAGAAGACTAGCACAGTTTATAACAGAGTACATGAGAAGACATGGTCCATTCATGCCTCATCGTCTAGGACCAGAAGAAATGGAGTACACTACACTACCACAAGTACTAGAGAAACTAAAAGATAGATTTAAGAAAGTAGCTGAAGCCCCTAAGGGTGTTCACAAAGAAAAGAGTGAAATGCTCTAATAAAGGCGGCGTTAATAGTATTGTTTTTCAAATTTATATAAAATAGTTTGTTTTTTAATATATTGACGTAATATTTACTCTCTCAAACTCCGTAAAACCAGGTGGATCTCTATGACGTTAAAAACGCCTATTGTAGCTGTTAATTTTAAAGCATATTATCCTTATAGTTTTGGAGAAAATGCTCTAAAAATAGCACAAGATGCTAGGAAAGTATGGGAAGAAACTGGTGTACAGATAATACTTGCACCTCCTTATACAGAGTTAAAATCAGTTCTTGAAGTAGTTAAGGATACAGAAATACTTGTTTTCGCTCAACACGCTGATCCTGTAGAACCAGGTGCTAGAACAGGATATATTCCTTTAGAAGGATTAAAGGAAGCTGGTGTACAAGGAGTTATATTAAATCATAGTGAACATAGACTTAAGATAGCAGATATTAACTGGCTTGTTAAGAAAGCTAAGAAACTAGGATTATATACACTAGTATGTGCTGATGTACCTGAGACAGGGGCTGCTGTATCAATACTAGGCCCCGATATAGTTGCTGTTGAACCACCAGAGTTAATTGGTACTGGTGTCTCTGTTTCCAAAGCAAAACCAGAAGTTATAACGAATTCTGTTGAACTCATAAGGAAAGTCAATAAAGATGTAATAATACTTACAGGAGCAGGAATTAGTACAGGCGAAGACGTCTATAAAGCTATAGAACTCGGAACAGCTGGAGTATTAGTAGCATCAGCTATAGTTAAAGCTAAAGACCCATACACTATAATCAAGGATATGGCAGAAAACGCTAAAAAAGCAATGAAGTAGGTACAAAGAAAAACAAGAATTATAATCCAATATTTTTCCCAAATAACCGCTACCACTATGTAGTTCTAAGTAGTTCTAAGAAAAGCTAGAATAGGATACTCCAAAATATGGTAGTAGATTGAATCTATAGTAATTCACTAGAAAAAGACATAGTTCTATAATACAATTCCCTGCTTTATTTAAACGTATTAAATAATTTATCTAGATCATGTTATGTTCAAATAAGAATAATGCTTTAAGCAAATAAGTATAGCGGTAGCTTTTTATTCTTCCCATAACATAAGGACAACTAATTTCAAAGGAGGCATATTCAGATAATGGAGATACTGAAGCAACCTATTCCTTATATTAGTGTATCTCTTTATCAAATCATATTCTTCACAACATCATTAGTTGTGGGAATTATTATAGTTAGAATACTAGTGCGTATAGTAGAGAAAACTTTGAAGAGGGCAAGAGTACCAGATTTAGTTGCAGGACTTATTATAGGGATTACTAAAGCTATAGGATACATTGTAGTAGTACTTTCAGTTTTACCGATAATAGGGATTGATACTAGTACTATAGGCTTAGGTCTTTCAGCAATCTTAGGCCTAATACTAGGT
>WAML01000112.1 GCA_015522345.1 Desulfurococcales archaeon | reverse complement strand
TATTGACTAAGGACGAGTTCAAGTACATACCTAAGCTTTACAGTATATATTATTGGAATAACTTCGTTATTACAATAGTTCTTGAATACATTAAAGGAGTTGATGGAGGAAAACCATTTTATGAATCTCTCTATAAATCTCTTGAACTAAATAAGCTTGTACCCAGAATTGGTTTAGCGAGTCTAGTTGGTGTAGAAGTAGCTGAATTCCATAAATCCATTGTATTAAATAGTAGAAAACACGTTGATGAAGAACTTTATCAAAAAATATTTTCTCCAGAACCCATAGTACATAAAGATCTAGAGTACTGGATAAAGAGAATGGAGGACTATAAGAAAATAGTACTTAATAATATGGACAGATACTTCCGCAACCATCCACGGATTGATTATTGGAGGATAATGTTCGATAAATACTCAGATAAAATAATTGAAAAAGCTTCTTTCTTTATGGAGAGGTATTATAGTGATAGAGTTAAAGCTAGAACACACCAAGATCTACATTTTGGTCAATTCATCTATGTAGACAAAAATGGTTTCCTCTTCACAGATTTCGAAGGAGAACCTGCTAGAAGTGATGAAGAAAGACTCTACAAAGAACCTTTATTACGTGATATAGCTACTCTAATAAGAAGTCTACATTATATCGAGTTTTTTGCTTACAAAGAATTCATTAAAGAGGACATACCTAAAACCGCTTCTAAACTGCTAGGAATAGATCATTGGATAATAAATACATGGCATAAAAGACATGAAATAGCACTGCTCTACAGCTACATAGGCGGTATATCTAGCGATGCTATCAAGATAACCGGGTTCAGTACTCAAGAACTAATGACTAATATTAGATCACTACTATATCCTTTTATTGTAGAAAAAGCACTTTATGAAGCATACTATGAATCCATGTACAGGCCTGAATATATACCCATACCATTGCATTGGCTACTCAAGGAGTTCTTGAATAAATGAGTCAATTGTAAAACTATATAATAACTAGTGTGCTATTATAACATGTGATCGTGTGGGTGTATATGCTTGACTGATGTAGTATTTATGTTTGAAGTCCATCAACCATATAGACTTGATAAAAGAGCTTATGAGAAATTATTAGAGAAAGCTCTGAAAGGAGATATCACATACTCCGATATAGAAGAAGCTATACTAGACAATGGACTTAATAAGCTAGTTATGGAACGTGCTGGAAAACGATGTTATATTCCGGCAAACAAGATTATTCTAGATAATATAAACTCTTTGAAAAACTCTAGAAAATCGTTTAAGGTAAGTTATAGTATTAGTGGAGTTTTTATTGAGCAAGCTATTAAATGGATGCCTGAAATAATTGATTCATTCAAGAAACTTGTTGATACAGGTTTTGTAGAGTTAATTGAACAAACATATTATCATAGCCTAGCCGTCTTTATACCACCTGATTTCAATGAATTAAGAGAACAGGTTTATGAACATAGGAGTCTTATGAAAGAAGTTTTTGGCTATGAACCGGTTAGTATAGAGAATACAGAGTTCATGTATAATAATGATGTTGCTTGTTTCTTTGAAAGACTAGGTTACAAAGTAGTATTGACGGAAGGAGTTGATAGAGTTCTTGGCTGGCGTTCCCCAAACTATGTCTATCGTAGTCCTTTATGTTCTATAAGAGTGTTAACGAGGAACTATCGACTAAGCGATGACATAGGCTATAGATTCAGCGATAAAAACTGGGACCAATATCCTCTTACAGCAGACAAGTATGCTGCTTGGCTTGCCTCTACTCCAGGCGATGTAATATTCATTGCTATAGACTACGAGACTTTTGGAGAGCATCATTGGCCTGAAACAGGTATTTATGAGTTCCTTAGATGGCTTCCTTTCGAAATCCTTAAGTGGGAGCATTTAAGTACGTCAACACCCTTTGAAGCAGCATATAAGTATCCTGTAAGAGACGTATATGATGTACCTCCTTGGAATACTATTAGTTGGGCTGATGAAAGAGATGTAAGTGCTTGGCTAGGCAATTATATGCAGCACAATGCATTCAAAATGCTTATAGATTTAAAACCCTATGTCGATGCAATAGGTAAACCTGAAGTTACAAGACTTTGGAAGTTATTAACAATAAGTGACCACTACTACTATATAGCTACTAAATTTGGTAGTATCGAGCAAGTACACAGCTATTTCAGTCCCTACAAAAATGCTCCTGATGCCTACGCTATTTTAGTTCAAGCCCTATCTATACTGACTAATTTAATTGCTCAAGAAATAATGAAAAATCCTGTGAAAATAGCAGCTAATATAGTGTTGCCTGACAATAAAGCTTTTCATTTCTATGCTGGAGAAGGAATGTATCTTGGAATAAGAGCTCATAATTTGAAGGAATTCTTGGAACTTCTAGACAGGGTTCCTCTAGAATCAGTAATATATCATTTGCATAGAGGCGATATACAGGCATGGATAGAAAATGTGTTAGGCCTTAAGGATCTCTCTAGAAGGATCAGTGAAATTGCTATGCAAAAAGTGGATGCTGAAACTAAGAAATCATTATTAATTAAAGAAATTAAGTATTTTTTATCAAGTAATGCATGACTCTAGATAATAGTACATGGGGGCTTCTATGAAGAAAATAAATTTTATATTTACAATACATTTTCACCAACCAACTGGTCAGCTTGAATGGGTTTTGGAAAGAATATATAATAACTGCTATAGATTACTGCTAGATATATTTAAACAATTCACCGATATGAAGATTACTGTCCATGTAAGCGGCCCTCTTCTACTAGAAATGATTGATAAGTATCCAGAGTGGATTGAAGAATTAGCTAAATTAGGTGATCATGGAACTATAGAATTTCTAGCTGGCAGCTATGGCGAAGCAATACTGCCTATACTGCCAGAAGATGATAGAGTTAAACAAGTTAAAGCCTATATAGAGATTTTTGAGAAATACTTTGGGTATAGACCTCGAGGCCTATGGCTTCCTGAAAGAGTTTGGGAGCCTAATATAGTCAGGCCCTTGGTAGAAAATGGCATAGAGTATGTTTTGCTAGATGATAGTACTCTTTATAGAAGTGGAAGACTAGGGGATGACGCACTTTATGCATGGACAACCGAAGACTCTGGGCATAGACTCAATCTATTATTCATAGATACTAACCTCAGATACATACTTCCATGGAGAAGTCATGAAGAAGTCTTTAACTATATGTTAAGTAGAGCAGATACTCTAGGAAACAGGTACTTGCTCTGGGGTAGTGATGCAGAAAAGTTTGGTGAATGGAGAGAGTCTTCGTGGGCGCGGTGGTGGCTAATAGAGTTCTTTAACAAACTTAGGCAGAGAAGACATGAGATAGAGCTTATTCATCCAAGTGAGTATATTGAGAAATATGGAGTAAGAGGATTAATTTATCCACCACCTGGAAGTTATGATAAAATGCTTGAGTGGAGTGGTGGATTCTTTAGAAACTTCTTGATAAAGTATAGAGAGAGTAATAATCTTCACAAGAAAATGATATATCTTAACAAAAAACTTAAGAAACTAAATGCTCCCGAAGAAGCTTGGAAATATTACTATCTAGCACAATGTAATGATGCATATTGGCACGGTTTATTCGGTGGAATATACTTAACACACCTGAGACAGGCATTATATGAAGAATATATTAAAGCTGAACGAATAGCAGAGGAACATGCTGGGTATTATGATGAATCAAATATTTATGTAAAAAAGATAGACTTCGATTACGATGGAGACAAAGAAGTAATTATTGAGACAAAGAATATTAATGTATACATAAAACCCGGTGATGGAGGAACAATTTTTGAAGTTGATTACAAAGAAGAAGGCTTTGAACACAATATTATTAATACTATGACTCGGTACTGGGAAACCTATTTAGAAGGAACAGGATTCCAGCCCGACTGGTATAGGAGAGTTAGTGCTAGAGAACACCTATGGGCTCCTCACATAAGCATTAATGACTGGATAAATAATACACCATTTGTAGACAGAAGCGATTTTGCACTATCGAGATACCAGGCAATTATAAGAGGTAATGGGGTTGTCCTGAGAAAGATCGCTCGCGTTTATCCATATGAGGGAGGTTTTATTGAGGTCTTTATAGAGAAGATAATAAGAGTTGATTATTCAAAACCTAGGATCATAGTAGATTTTACTATGAAAAACATAGGAGACAAGCCTGTTGATGGGCTCTTAGGGATAGAATATACTTTAGCACCTCGTTTTAATAGAGTAAGGAAAGAAAGTGGTTTTATAGGATATATTGTAGAAGGCTATGAAATACCTATATCTAGTTCCTGGAAGGGAATAACTCGTGAAATAAGGATTAAATCGCCAGTATTTCCAGATATTTCGTTAAGGACAGATAGAGAATCAGAGCTATGGGTTTCTCCACTAAATATGCCTACTAGAACAGAGAAAGGAATACTACAGAATTTTGAAGGACTGGGAATAATGTTTGTCGATAAAATATTCCTTGAAGTAGATAAGAGTTTTTCAAAGAACATAATACTATCGATCGAAGGTGGTTCTCTGTGAAAGTATGGCTTCTATCTTTTGAATCAAGGAATGTAGCGAAATTCGGTGGATTAGCCGAAGTACCGCCGAGTCTAGCTAAGGAATTGAGGAGAAAGGGAATAGAGTCTCTGGTTATAACTCCTTCACATGGTAAAATACCTGGATCTAGAGCTGAGAAAATCTATGAAGCAACCTATGATGGAAGGAAGATTTCATTATATTTATTCAATGAACTAGAT
>WAML01000111.1 GCA_015522345.1 Desulfurococcales archaeon | reverse complement strand
AGAACTTAAGACATATACTCCATGATCTCTAATTAACATATAATTATAGTATATTGGACACTATTCCATCTTTATACACTATGTAGTTTATTCATTGATAGCTATGTTATTCTATAGTATTTCGTAAGTAAACGTCTTATAGAAGAATAGCATGTATATTTATTTTCTAGATAACATGGGGTGATCAATATGAATAATGCATACAAAGTGCTTATTGTTGTTATAATAGCTATAGTTGCTGGATCAATAATATATTATGCGACGCCCGAAGACTGGCCAGAAGGACACTATACATTAATACTAACTTATTCGTTCAACGGTAAAGAATATGATTTTCCGATAGAATACGTTGTGGGGGCAGGATCGGAGAATGTTGTCGAAGTATTTAATACTACAATAGATTCAAAAAGCTATACTATCGAAGCTATAGTGTATAAATTGACAAAGCTTTCTCCCGGATCTACTATAAACTTGGCTACTAGAGTCTTAGAAAATGGTGTGCCGAAGGAGATAAGTTTATCTCATGCACGTGTATTCATTAAATTGCCTGATGGTAGAGAATTTGTGTTTTATCCTACAGACTATGATAGTGAAAAACACTTAGTTATATTCAATATACAGCCCTATGTTAAAGCTAAAGAAGCTGGCTTCGTATTTGGGTCGGCCATAGTATTGTTTGCTGCTGCGTCAATAATACACTATGTTGTAACAGGATTGTATGCTACACTAGCACTTGTACTTCTTGGCGTTATTAGTGCTAAATCGCCTTTTAGGCTATATATGAGCAATATCATCTTGATCTTTATAGCTGGTAGTGCACTTGAGTTAATTATTAAAGAGACGGGGCTTGATAAGAGAGTTGCAAGTTTATTGTCTAGGATAGGTAGTTCTGCTACAAAACTAGTTATTGGTTCAACGTTCTTAGTGAGTTTCTTAAGTATGTGGATGAGTAATACTGCTGCAACATATGTTATGTTGCCTCTAGTACTTGTTATTCTAAATAGAATTAATGCTGAGGGTAAGAGATTTTCTAGTGTACTATTAGCTAGTCTAGCCATGGCAGCCAGTGTAGGCGGTACAGCTACATTAATAGGTACACCACCCAATGTCTTAGCCGCTGGATTCTTAAATGATCTAGTATACGGTACTTCATTTATTGGTTTCATGAGATGGCTCTACATAGGCTTACCAGCTTGGGCCATAGGGTATGGTATTGGCGTTCTTCTAGCCATAGCCTACATGAACATTATTGCTAGGAGCGAACTCGCTTCAATAAATAAGGCTCTTAAGCAATTGAGGGAGAAAACAGTTCTTGAGAAAAAGCCTTGGTCTAAGGAAGAAGTTAAAGGACTCATTAATATGCTGGTGCTAATTGGTTTATGGCTTACAGAGCCTATACACGGTTTATCAGCTGGAATATCAGCGGCTATAGGATTACTAGTATTCTTTTCAACAGGAGTACTTAGTGTTAAAAAGCATTGGAAGATGCTGGCCTGGGATCTAATGGTCTTGTTTGGAGCAGGACTAACCCTCGGTACTGCATTAATGAAGAGTGGATGGGCTAATTACGTATTATCTCTGTTATCGGGAATTCAGGGCATTGGATGGATGGCTTGGTATGTAATAGGGTTTACAGCATACATTATAGGCACGTTTATATCGAGTCATACTAGTGCTTCAGCATTTGTAGCACCATTAACTATTCCCTTGGGAATGCTGCTCGCAGCATCGCTAGGTATACCTATTGAAGCGGGAGCGGCTGTTGCAACAGTTACAGCTATAATATGTTTAAACAATGCTGTAGCACTCCCTATATCTACTCCACCATCCGCAATAGTATTCTCTACTGGAAAAGTGAGAATGAGGGATCTAGTAGTTTATGGATTGTTGTATGGTTTCGTCGCTAATACTATTGTAATTACACTACTAGTGCCATACTGGACTACAGTACTGACTCCATAAAAAATAAAAATAGCTTATAAGTAAAGTGGAATAGTAGTGTAAATAAAATTTATGGGAAACGGTGGGATACAATGAGCAAAGACATAGTAATTGGGCATACGAGTAGAGTTGTCTATGTAAAGTTTCCTGACGGCTCAAAGGCATTTATTAAATATAGTATAGAAGGGGATAGAATAAGAGTCTTAGAAACATATACTCCACCACAACATAGGGGTAAAGGCATAGCAAGGAAAATGATGGATTACCTAGTAGACCTAGCTGTCAAGAAGAATTTATTGATAGAACCTATATGTAGCTACTCAGTATACTACTTCATTAAGAACCCTGATAAAAGAAACCTCTTAGTTCCAGAGATAAGGAATACTGATTTAGAGAAATTGTTTAAAGAAAGACTTGAAGAAGAGAAGAAGGGGAAGTAGAATAAATTATTAATATCAAGCTAATAATTAGTAAAAATTCTATTTTTATACTCGTCTAATCCATAACCTTTCTAAGGGGAATAGAGTATTGGAGAATACAGAGAAAAATGAAGAGTTAAGGGACATACTTGAAAAAGTAGCTGAGAAAATTATAAAGAAGACTATTGATAAACCGAAGAAAGTCTATAGGACTAAGATAGTTGATGTTGATAGCCCTCACGGCATATATAAGTATGAACGAAGTACACGTGAATGGATTCTTATAGATACAGATAGTGATGGATTTAAGCCCTATAAAGACGGCTATTATGTAATATACTTTGACAATGCAAAATGTCCTGCTTGTAGAATATACGACCTATTCTGGTACCCGTTTATTGAAACAATTGGTAGGAATTTATCTAATGTAGAATTCATAATAGTCTTATGCGAATGGTTTGCTAGACAATGTCGTTCTAGAGCTGCAAGTAATACATTTAAGAAGTTCGAGGTCATTGCTTCGCCAACAACAGCATTAATTGAAGTGAAGAATAACAATATTGTTAGGGAAGAGAAGATTAGAGGAGTTGTTAAAATAGATGAATTAGCTAAAAAAGTTCTTGAGTTTATAGGTATAGAAATGAAATAATGATTATGGCATAAAACTCTTTTTACTACAATGTTTGAGTATCAAATGCTGTCCTGTATAAAATATATGAGAAATTGT
>WAML01000110.1 GCA_015522345.1 Desulfurococcales archaeon | reverse complement strand
GTATATCTTTAGATCTATGTTTATGTTATAGTTTTTCTGTATAATCTCCAATGCATGCTCTACTATATCAACTATCATATATCCTCTGGGATTAGGTGATATAACTAGTATTAGGGTGTTCTCCATGATAAACCCCTGTAGTACTATCATGTGAATGCGTAGACGTTGTACATTAACCTAATATAATAGCTTTGTATACTACAGCTTTTTATAAAAGAGGATTTATTGTGTTATAATAGTTGTGCAGTTATATTTAGAGATAGTAAGTGTTTTCTACTCAATTCCTCGGGGATCTGTTAAAGGAATTTTCATCATCCTAGAGTGTCTGGCTGGGGAGTATTCTTCATCTCTAGTACTTTATTTACCAGAAATACTTTATTTTGAAGTTTTTGAATTCTCCTTTATATGGCTGCCATTCAACTACGACTTTTTCTACGCGGGCAGCAGGCGGTCCTCTGTGGGCCCATTTTATTAGTTCTTCTACTTTGTCCTTCGGTCCTTCTACTACAGCTTCTACGCTTCCATCTGGTACATTACGTACCCATCCAGTTACTCCTAGTCTATCAGCTACTTCCTTCATTGTCGCTCTAAAGAAGACTCCTTGTACTATGCCGTATATTCTTAAATGTGCTCGTACTAACTCCTTTTTCTCCATAATCAACACCTGGGTATATAATTCATTATCTATAATATTTTATAGAGTTGTTAGAAGCTTATATACTATAGATAATATTAGATGAGGTGTTCTCACGGAATCCGATCGTTTATGGGATGAGGAAGGCCGCAGCCTGCCGATGTATTATTTCCCTTGAATAGCTTGTGGAGTATGTTTATATTTTGTTTTCATTAAAGATATTAGTAGTTGATAGTGATCTTTGGTGACTATGTTTTGCTGATGGTATTTGATAGAATATCTAGATTACCTACTTATCTAGAAATCACTATTGTAGTGCTTGGTACTATTATTGCTACTCTCACCGGCTTGTACGTAGGTGGTCTTGTACTCCCTATATTACAGGTTATTGTTGTTGCACCATTCTTTCTTGCTCATGTATGGAAGTGGAAGTTGTGGAAAGCTGCTGGTATTGTATTGTTATGGAGTTTTTTAGCGACTCTTGTATTAGCGGGTACCTTCTATAGAGTTGGGTGTTCTATGGATTATGTATTGAAGATTGTCAAGGGTAGAGATTATTTAGCTGAAATGATTTATTGGATTGAAACAGGCATAGGTCCTGAAGGCGATCCTTCATTATTTCTTATTCCTAAGATTATTGAAATAATCCTATTCTCAGTAGTTACTCTAGCTACTGCTGGAGTTGGAGGTTTGTTTATGGGGGCTATACTATTGAACTATATGAATACATATTATGGAGTACTAGTGTATATGGCTCAAGGCAGACTAGAAGCTATACTCTTTGGCTGGCCATTATATGCCATAATAAGAGTCATAGGCTATACACTTTTAGGAACATACTTGTCAAGACTTACAATGAGCATTATAGAAAAGAGGCCTCGTAAAGCACTAGCCAATAATACAATGAAAAAGATCATAACTATAGCAATAACTCTAATAATACTCGACTTCATACTAAAAGCAACAATAGCAAACATAATCTACCAACCAATACTAAATAAAGCAGTCCCACAAAACCTACTAACACAATGCAAACAAATAGTCAAATAAAGAAAACCTTATAACCCACAAAACAAAAACACGAATAAAACGGCGGGGCAAAACAGCGGGGTAGGGCAGCCAGGTAGCCCGCGGGGCTCATAACCCCGAGGTCGGTGGTTCAAAACGGGGCGGCTGTCCGCTTTATATTCTCCTATTCTATTTAAATGGGAAATAACATGTCTATAATGGATAATCCTCATTTTGCAAGGATTCACGCACATATTTGCGGAGATGGACATATATATGTCGAGAAAGGAGATAGAGGAAAACGTTACATTATAGAGTATACTAATAAATCAATTGAACTAATTAATTCATTTACTAAAGACGTATATAATGTTTTGAAGACAAGCCCAACTATTGTATATTCATCTAAGAAACACGTCTATATAGCAAGAGTTAAATCAAGATATCTTTACTACACACTTAGACGTTTAGGTGCAAATAATTCAAAATTATGGAGAGCACAAGCATTCATAAGAAAAAGCCCTAATATACTCATTAATTGGATCTCGGCATTTATAGATGATGAAGGACATATTGATAAACAAAAATATAGAATTGTCATTAATTCTGTAAACTATTACGGACTGTTAGATGTCCAAAAAATGCTTAGAAGAATCAACATAGATTCTAGAATATATAATTACGGCGAGACATGGGGCTTTTACAGATTAGTTATAGGTAGAAGAGATAACATATGTAATCTATATAACATCCTGGATATTCACCAACAAGCTAAGAAAAGGGCTTTGACTAAGATTTGTAGTAAGTTTTAAAAGGGTCAATAATACTCATTACACATAGTGAATAAGACCCTGCGGACAGCCGCCCCGGGAAAATCCACCCCCCGCTACCATTGGGG
>WAML01000109.1 GCA_015522345.1 Desulfurococcales archaeon | reverse complement strand
GCATATAAACGTTGCATGTAGCCGACATCAACTATGCAACAACAGCTTAGAGACCGTCAGGCGATGGAGGAGCTTATATAGGGGGTATATAAGTGGCGCCGGGGGCGGGATTTGAACCCGCGCGGGGCAACGCCCCACCGGCTTAGCAGGCCGGCGCCCTACCAGGCTAGGCGACCCCGGCTCCTATGAGTATTTTATGATTTATGTCTGGTTTATAACTCTTATTCGTTGACGCTTCTTGGTTCTATAGTCTACGTAGTTTTCTTATAACTAGTTTATAAAGAGGTTCTTCTCTACTTAGTTCTCTAAAGCTTAGTGGTGGATTGAATCCTGGTATTATTTTTCTTAATTCATCTAGTTTTATAGAAACCTTGTATAGTCTTGGCTCTAGAACTTCTATAGCTAACGCTGTTTTTGAGCCTATAATATATGCTTTATCCTCAGGATATACTCCAGTATTTGATTGAGAACTAATGTAATTCCATACTTTACCTGGACTACCATAAATTATTCTCCCCGCCTTGAACTCTCCTATCAAAGCTCTTACATTACCTGAAGCATATACTACTATTAACGAGCCCGGCTCCAATCTTATGCCAATCCATCTCCTAAGCTCATACTTCTTTATACCAGCAAATATTCTATAGGCATACTTAGGTCTTATACTCATTAAATACATTTTATCTCTCTTACTAGACTCCATAGTGTTACTACCCTTAATCCTCTATGCTAGCCTAGTCCCTTGGATACTACCTAGATAAATAAATATATATTCCCGTTATAAACCAACATTATATTGGATGATGATGGTTGGTATTACTGGAGTAATGATGAATGACACCAGCTCTGACGCTTCTGGAGGGATTCGAAACGCTATGAACAACGATTATACTGTTAAAGAAGGAGACTATATATTCCTATTAATTGACCGTAAAAGGAGATACATAGTTAGGGTAGAGAAAGGAAAAATCTTTGGAACAGATAAAGGCTATATAAAACTAGATGAAGTTATAGGAAAACCATATGGCTCCGCTATAAAGACGAGTCTAGGATACAATGCCTATATACTAAAACCTCTACACCACGACATATTATACGGGTTTAAACGTGTAACACAAGTAATATATCCAAAAGATTCTTCCTTCATGATCTTTTTATCCGGTATAAAACCAGGTTCACGTGTAGTTGAAGCAGGTATAGGTACAGGATACCTAGCTACATATATAGCTACAATAATAGGGTCTAGTGGAAAACTATATGCATATGATGTAAGAGACGATGTACTTAAAGCTGCAGAACACAATCTAGAGAAAGCAGGACTTCTTGAACGAGTAGTATTAAAGAAGAAAGATGTAAGAGAAGGAATTGACGAAAAAGATCTCGATGCCATATTCCTTGATATACCAGATCCATGGAATGTAGTAGATCATGCATATAGTTCTCTAAAGCCATCTGCTACCCTAGTCGTTTACGTTCCTACAATAAATCAAGTTGAAAAAACAGTATTAGCTCTAAGAAGGCATGGAGGATTTACTGATATACGTTCCTACGAAATACTATTGAGGGAATACCAAGTTGAAGAAGGAGCTGTAAGACCCCATACTCTAATGATCGGGCACACAGGATATATTGTATTCTCTAGAAAAATACTTCGTTAATAATATAGTAAGCTATTTATGTTCACCAATGACATAGAGGTATACAGTATGAGTTATGAAATTATTATCTTTAATATCAACTACTTTCTTAGGCTGCCAGCCAGGTATACGGAATTCATGGGAAACTATTCTTGTACCATTCCTTAACTCTCTTTCAAACTTAGGCTTAAGCCTCTCATTAACTGATGTAAGTAAAAATAGAGTAACTATAGTAGCTTCACTTATATCAACTTCAAACATATCTCCATGAATAACTTTAGCCTTATCTTCAATACCTGCTTTCCTAATATTCTCTCTTGCTTCGGCAACTTTATCTTCACGTATTTCTATACCTACAGCTTTCTTAACATTAAATTCTTTTACAGCAATCACGAGGATCCTTCCATCGCCACAGCCTAGGTCATAGACTATATCTTCAGGACCAGCATTAGCTAGTTTTAACATAGCTCTTACAACAGGCTCTGGAGTAGGGACATAGGGTACTGTTATTGTGAATCCTGTCATAGCCGTGTTTTATCCTCCCTCTAGTTCCTTTAATTTTTTAATTACAATATCCTTTGCCTTATCGTAGTCTGGCTCTAACGACTCATTTAAAGGCATTTGTGATAAAAGAAGTTTAATAGTTCCATCATCGAGTTCTACAAGTAGCTGAGGCAACCAAGCCATACCATATTCGTCTGTATCCCCATACTCCGTAAGTAGCAAATAGTCTTCATACCTGATTTCCCTTTCAATACCATACTCGTTAGCAATTTCTTCAGTCAATTTAGCCCATAGACTATGTAGTGGATGATGTGTTGCTGATACAAGAATCAATTTTTTAGGCTTAGGCATAGCTAATTCTACCTCTTACACATATTATGCCTATACTTTACTCTAAAATAGAATGAATATAGTAGAATATAAAGGTATGCGGCAAATAATTTACTAAAACTCCTTCAATAATGCAAGTAAATAAAATACTATTTGTATACACTGACTAGTTAAGTACGAAAGTTTATTTAAACTAACACAAGAAACCTTTACTCCACTGTCCCTAATCGCGTTGATACGGTTACTAGAAATATCCGTATGAAGACCCAGCAACAGACACAAGTGTTCTTCTTCCAAAAACTCATGCATATTTTTGAGTATATGAGGTCCTTCTTCACATAAATAAACTATTCTTGAACAAGAATTTGAAGTTATTATATCAAGTATTTTCTCATTAACAGATACTTTGTTTATATATGTACTTGTTTGATTCCTTAAACCATCATATACTACTGTTTCAATATAGCGTCTTCTATCGATTATAAAATATACTTTAGCAAGGACTAATTCATTAGAAAACTCGTTGACAACATTTATTACTCGTTCAATTATATCATGTCTTTGGAAGAACGGGTTTTCCTCTAGTAGAATGAATAAAACTTTTTTATATAGTGACGGGCTTAGGTTTTCTCTCATGCTCTGGCCTAACCTTGATAATCCCTAAGAATATTGCACAACTTATACAATAGCACTTTGTTACCGGGTATTTTGCTATTATTGCTCCTTTCTTTTCGAGTTCTCTCGCAAGTTGCGGATCTACTGGAGAATACATTCTTGTAACACAAACCGCTTTATCTTTTGGCACTAGTCTACCACATTGATCGCATTGTATCATTTCAACTCTGCCTTTAGCACCTTTGTGTCTTCCTCTACTCTCCCTCTTCTTAGGCATAATATTCACCCTCCAGTATCCCAACTATCTTCTCACCTAAATGGATACTACTTAGGGTTTTAAAATGTAGTGGATAGAGTAATACAAGACTATAACACTAAATATCTCGAATACTCTTATTCTATTTGGAAAAGAATACTTCTAGTTTACTTAACCCTATTATATCATCCCAATTAACTCCAAAGGCTTCAAGTAGCTGTTCTAGAGCACTACGAATTTGCTCTATGTACTTATCTGGATCTATTTCGTAGAGTTTAGCTAATTGAATAGCTTTTACACCATCTCTTCCCTTAATTTTTACAAACGCTATAATATCTCCAGGTAAAACTTCTACACCATAATGTTTAAGCTGTAGAGCTGCTTTAACATGTTGTGACTTAGTTTTCTTATATTCTTCCAACGGTTTTGATAAAGCCATTTTAAAAGCTAGTTTATCTAAAGTAAGTTCTTTATTCTTCAGCTGAAGATATAGTGTTTTAACTTGTTCTTGTAGCCATTCTTTAAATCTAACGAAATCTTCTGGACTACGAGCAGCTTTTAATTTTTCAATAATCTCCGTAAACAGTTCTTTTAAAAAGACAGGCGTATTCCTCTTCTTAGCAACTAAACCCTTGATTTCTATACCTCCATCAGTTAGTACGCCAATATAATTCTTCTTTAAACCAGTAAACAACACGTAGTGGAATACCTTGTCGACTTCTATTTGTAAACCTAGTTTTTCACTAACCCATTCTTGGAGAACATCGGTTTGTTCTTCTCCAGGATCCCACAGGAATATTGAATCAGTATCTCCGTAGAGTACTTTAATGCCTATATCAGCTGCTTTCTGTAGTATACTATACAGAGCTCTTCTGCCAAGAGCTGTTACACATTCTGCAACAGCTGGAGCATATAATGGGAAGTTAGCTGCCCCAAAGACTCCATAGCTAGCGTTGATGAAAACCTTCATAGCTCTCTGGACTACGTCATACCAGTTTCTCTCGTCAAGGCTGAGGTTTTTGTCTTTAGCTTTCTTCTTATATATACCAACTCTAAAGTCTCTCAGCAAACCCGTTATCTGAGCTATTAAACCTGGTTTATCAAAACATATTGTGTGTATTGGAGAACCAGTTTCATCCTCTGCAACAACTTTTTTCCTACAATTCTCTACATCAACTGTTTCATAGCTTAAATTATATTTCTTAATTATACTAGGGTATAGTGATGCTACATCTAGTACTACTACTCTAAAGAATATACCCACAGGTGGTTCAATAACAAGAGCTCCTGCATATTTTTTTCCTTCAATAGTAGCTTCAGTCTTGCTCTTAGCACCCTTTACTTTCTTAATATCATCTGGTTCTGGAATAAGATATCCTCTTCTCCTATGCTCCCAGTAGAAGAGATTCTGGATCCACTTAGATATAGTTTTTCTACAAACGTCTTCTAAACTAGTCTTAGATATACGTGCTAATAGTATCATAAGCTTCCATACTAGCTCGTCATTGAACAATGTTAGCTCTAGTGTTAGATGGGCATCTCTATAGTTGTAGGCAATGAGTTTGCCATAAGGCATTTCACTAATATTTCCTTCTACAGGTATTTTCGAAATACCTAGTAGAGCCGAAGCTATAGCATCTAGTGTAAATTCCTGGTACTTGCCCCCAAAAGCATATGCCTGTATAGCTCTATTATTGAAGAATCTATAGAGGTCTATATGTAAACTAGTTTTTATCCTAACCATGTCCTCTCCTATATGAAAAGGTATTCTATCCCTAGGTATACCGAGTTTTAATGCTCTATGATATAGGTAGTTTAAGTCGAAGTTATCACCATTAAAAGTTATAACAACAGGATATCCCGTCATAACCCTAAATGCTTCCAGCAACATTGTGTACTCGTCTTCAAAAAACTCTATTACTGCATCTACAGGATACTCTCTAGGAATAGTACCCCATTCATGTTCTTTAGCTAGAACAAGAACTTTCTTAAAACCATCATTTGCAACCATAGCTATACTTATGACAGGGTATTCAGCTCTAGAAGCTTGAGGAATTCTCCCTCTTACAGGAGTAAATACCTCTATATCTACTGCTATTCTCCTAGTCTTTGGCGGTTGTTCTTCAAATAATGGAACCCACTTCATGGCTAGTTCTTGTGTCTCTTTTTCTTCTCTCTCAAATAATTTCCGTACTTTAGCTATAGTCTCTTTACTTATCCTTGGAAGCACTAGCTTTATCTTAAAACTATTCTCCATGACATACTTCATTCCAGGTATCAATTGTCTATCAAACACGTAGTTGTCATGATATTTTATACGTGCTTCCCAAGCTTTCCCTACTTTATTTCTTAGTCTAGCAACCGCTAGCGGATCCTTAGTAACGATCTTTGTCAAAACCGTGGTCACTCCATACAATGGATCATATTTTGAAACAACTTCCATACCGACAAAACTTTTATCTCTTACAATATCTGCTTTTTGCTTAAGCTTATCTGGAGGCTCGTCTGTTAAGAAATAGGGTTTATGCCCTGTAAAATCAGGTAGAAGATAGAGCCTACCCTCTTTTTCATCAAGTAGCTGGAGAATAGCTTTTCCAGCAGCACCATCGTAGTATACTCCAAGTAGATACATAGGCTTATTTATGGAATCTATGAATATATCTGGGGGATATAATGTATATACATCGCCTATCTTATCCATCTTCGCCATAGTATCAACCATCTAAGAAGTTAGACTCTACCTTCCCGTATCAAGAGTATAGCTTCAGCAATATCTCCTCCTGTCTTTTCAAGAGCTTTTATAACAACATCTCTAGAAGCACCTGTTTGCTCAATAATAAAGTTTATATCATCTTCACTAAATTCTATAGCAGGTTTCTCTAATTCTCTTTCCTCGATCTTGGCTGTAGTTATTTGGAAAATCTTCTGCCTACCAGCGTCAAGAATGAGTACCTGGGGATCGTATAAAATTATTTCTTTATCACTAGTCTTTATAGTGACTTCTACTACATTCTTAAATTCTTTAACATCTATACCCATACGCTTAAGCATACGCCTTAATTCTCTAGGCGATAAACCAGGGAACAATAGCTACACCTTCAACTATTCAGATACTACAGTAAGTTTATTTGAGTCTGAGGTATTAAACTGTCTAGTACATAGTTGTTAGATAATTGGATATTAAAACATGGTTGCTTTTATCCTACTAGATTATCCTATGAGAATTAATGTATCTAGATAGAGTCTTCCTTATCTACGACTCGGCTTAGCTTAATTAAATACATTAATTAAGGTGTGATCACTATTTAATGAGCAATAGCGTAACTGGAAAGTAAAAGTGTGGTGGATATGAGTAAGATAGTAAAGGTGAAAATACTGGGTAGCGGTGGCGAAGTTGGTAGAGCAGCTATTTTCGTAAATGATAGAAGTAATAATAAGGGCGTTCTATTAGACTATGGTATTAATTTTGATGAAGAAGGTCTTCCTAGGTTTCCAGAACATATTAGACCTATTGATGTAGGTGCTATAGTTGTTTCACACGCTCATTTAGATCACATAGGTGCTGTTCCAAGACTCTATGTATCTGGAAAACCATTAACTATAGCAACTAAACCGACTTTTGAAGTAGGCAATATGTTGATTAAAGATTTTCTAAAGATCTCTGGATATTATGTGGATTATAGTGAGGACGAAGTTCTTTCTATGTATGAACACTCTCTTTCAATAGATTATGGAGAAGAAGTTGAAGTTAATGGGTATACTATACTATTTACTAGTGCAGGCCACATTATCGGGAGTAGCCTTACGTACCTTGAAACACCAAGTGGACACAGAATCTTATACACAGGTGACGTAAATACTATACAGACATGGACTCTAACTAAAGCAGAGCTATGGCCTATGAAAATTGATACACTTATCATAGAGTCTACTTATGGAAGAGTAAAACATCCTCCTAGACACGATACTGAGAGAAGACTTATTGAATCTATAGAGGAAGTCCTTGATTCTGGAGGTACAGTACTAATACCAGCCTTTAGTGTAGGTAGAAGCCAAGAAGTTATTTCTCTACTTGCCGCCGAGCTACCTCATGCTCGAGTATATGTTGATGGAATGGCTAGAGATATAACTGAGATCTATCTTAAAAACAAGAAATTCCTTAGAGATCCCTCAATGTTCTCTAAAGCTGTAGAAAACACTAAATTCGTTAAAGGATGGCAAGATAGGCGAAGAATATGGAGAAAACCAGTAGTTATAATTGCTTCTGCAGGTATGTTAAAGGGTGGACCAGCACTTTATTATCTGAAGAAAATAGCTGATAATACAAGAAATGCTGTATTTCTAGTAAGTTATCAAAGCCCTGATAGCCCTGGGCATGAAATCCTTGAAACAGGGAGAATTAATGAACTAGGCATTGAAGTAAAAGCTAGGCTACAATGGTTCGATCTATCGAGTCATGCAGGAAAAGATGGATTACTAGAAATAATCTACCACTATAGACACACTCTAAAGAATATAGTAATTATTCATGGAGAAGACGAGTCTAGGACTTACTTAGCTAATGAAGCTAGAGAAATTGTGGGAAATGATGTAAACATATATACTCCATCCAATAGGCAAGAACTAATTTTAGAAACCTAAGTACTTTCATAAATAAACTATATTAATATTCTTCTTCAACTCTTGGATAGACTTTAGGAAATCATCTAATTCATTTAAATTGATCTTTATAGTATAGAGATACTTCTTGGTCCTCGCCTTTACTTTAACTATACCTTTTTTCTCATCTTTTTTAACTCTAATCTCTAGAGCTCTTTCAACTATTTTTAGAAAATCTTCTTTACTATATACTTCTACAGGCACTATATCAACACCTGCCACTGTATTATCTATTATCTTTTGAAACTAGATAGAGATAGTAGTATATATAGTATTCCATAAACAGATTAAAAGAATTTATTGACTATTGAATTCTATTATCCTATAATATATTTACTATGTGGTATTTTCCTCTAGTATCTTGGTATATGTATCCTCTCTTACGTAGTGTTTGAATAACTCTATCTATTGTTTGTCTATGGTATAAATGTTTATAGTTTGTCTGTAAATGTTGATGTATTTCTCTTTCATTTAAAGGTCCATAGTGATCTAATATTTTTAATATTATTGTCTCTAG
>WAML01000108.1 GCA_015522345.1 Desulfurococcales archaeon | reverse complement strand
ATACTAGAATACATACTACAAAGACCCGAGGAAACAACTAAAAGAAACTACAAGAGGACTGCGATGAAGCAATGGACTATGATTGCCTAGAGCAATGCATAAAGAACTAGAAACAACTAAAAGAAACTACAAGAGCATACTGTGAGCATACAGACAATATTCTTCATACTATCATTGTTCGGCGGAAACAACTAAAAGAAACTACAAGTGGGCTTCCCCTAGTTGATGGTGAAAAAGTTAGAATAATGCACTTAGTTAAGAAACAACTAAAAGAAACTACAAGACTACATTTTGTATTGATGGAGAAGCGGTTATGCCACTTAAAGAAACAACTAAAAGAAACTACAAGGTGGATGGGTGCTGACCCCGATCTCGACAACAGGGGGAATTATTGTCGAAGGTTATGAAACAACTAAAAGAAACTACAAGTTTGAGGGTTATGATGAGATCAAGTTTGGCAACGATGGTGTAATTGGTGAAGTAATTAAAAAAGACTGGAAGACTTACGAAAAATTTAAACAGAAACCGTAGTTAATAAATAATATGTGAGCCCCTGTGGACTTTCTGGGGATGAAGCAGGGCCGATGATCTCATCTACGTTTTATTTCTCCACTTTTTTCTCTTACAAACAAGTGATATATAGTGAAGCAGTTAGAAAAGACTAGAAGTTTGTATTGATGCTGGGTAACTGTGTCTAGTGTCTTGTACTTGTACATGCTGCCGGTGTAGAATACCTTAATTTCTGAGGAGATAATGTACTGGCTTAGTAGTATGTTGTTCTGTATTCTTTGAGTTTATTGTGTAATTATAGTGTTTTCTTTATATTCATGTAACGAAATTGTGTCTCCTACCTTTATTTTTAAAGACTTCTATACGTCCCTTTACTAAGTTTAATTTTCGCCAAGGATTCCACGCTTTTATTCAACTAATCTTTGCACACATACTCATCACTAGTTCACTAGCACTGAGGGGCCATGGTATACTTATTTGTAGAAAGAGAGGAAACACTAGAACTAAGCATAAATACTTAGTGGAAATAAAGCCGTCAAAAGAATAATCATTGCTAGACCCAAGTCAAGGACTCATCTAGTGCTTAACCTAGACTAGCCCTACAAACTAGAACCAAGACCAGCCGTGAAAGTCTTACTCCACACATAGTCCACTATTGCTTAACTCTAGAGAAAGAAGAAATATTATTCACAGCAGGACTTCTCTCGCTTAGCTAAGGTCTATAATACAATGTCCTAAGACATGCATAGATTAGGAAAACCCCAAAGTATAGAACTTATCGAAGATAGACAAGAAAACTAGGTATAGGATATTTTTAGGATGCGGGCCCGCGGGGATTTGAACCCCGGACTACCGGCTTAGAAGGCCGGCGCCCTATCCTGGCTAGGCCACGGGCCCATATCCTACTATTTTCCTTGTTTTATGTATTGGGAGTTATAGTCTTTTCTTTCATCAGTTATTGAATTACTCTATACTATTCTATCTGGTACAGGTACTGGAATTATTACTTTAGGTTTTGTATTCCGTATAATTTCTCCTGTTAAATCATAGACTTTACTAGCGATACTAATTACTACTGCATCACTCGTAATCACATGTATTTCATCTTTAATTGATGTAGATGCTATGTATTTATCTGCTTTTTTAACAACAATAGCTTCTATATTAATGCCTTTCCTGGTATAGTATTCTCTTACGAGACTAGCTAGTTCACCACTATGGCTTACGCTTGAATCAAATACAATTATAGTTCTATACATACTCAAGTACTTCTCCAATAGACCTAGTATAGTATATAAAGTAGAACCCTTTAATACATGCGGTAAACGCCTATGCAGACCAAGTAGATCCCTTAAAAAACCATCGTCGCCAAGAAAAACTTCTTCATCGCAAAGCATAGCATATATAGTAGAAAAGACGTTATAGCCATCAACTAGTATTTTAGAGCCAGGGAAAGGCCTAATGTATTTTCTTCTAACACTTCTTACGTAATTAGAGGAGTGGACAGACCTATATAGTATAAGTCTTTCTCTCTTAGACAACATATATTTTGAAGAAATAATGTCTAGAGCATTCTTCTGACTATATCCTCTATCAAGTAAAAACCTGTATTCACGAGCAGCATCAACTACTTCTTTACGCAATCCAGCATCTCCGAAATAATAGATTTAATATCACTATATACTTTCTCAATAGAATCTATTCTACCAAGTCTAAGAGTAACGTGATCGGGTTTACCTCCTCCCTTAACACTACTGTACATAGCCTTCATTTTTTCAACAATATTTAGTAAATTAACTCCTTTACCAACAACTTCCTTACTAGTAGCCAATTCTAGAAGACCGCGAGTACTATAGTATACTACAATATATGATTTCTTAACGAAATAGTTTATAATATCCCTATATAGTTTCTCATCACCAATACTATTTACCAATAAGACAATATTGTTACCGCATATAATGTCTTTAGACGATTCTATATCCTTTATAACTAATTGCTTAAACTCTCTCCTATAGTTCTCAAGAAGTTCTCTATAGCTATTCAATTCTCTCTTATACTTCCTAATACCAGGGATCAATTGTTTAGCTTTAACACCTAGTTCGCGAGAAGCTTCTTCTACAACACTCTCTAACTCTCTCGAATACTCTGGCAAACGTGTACCAGCTATATACTCGAGCCTAATTACTCCATCCTGTATTTTCTCTACATTAACAATCTTTATACCACCTACTTCGCCCGTATTAGTTAAGTGTGTTCCAAAACATGCTTCAGCATCCCATCCAGGGATCTCGACAATCCTTAGCTCCTTAGATACTATTGCTCCTCCTTGGTAAATTCTTGTACCATACTTTTTCTCAGCATCAAATTTATTCATGTACTTAAACTTAAGCTCTATTCTATCATCAACTATCTTGTTAGCAAGTTCTTCTATTTCCCTTACTTCATCTGGAGATAAGTTCTTGTAATGCGTTATATCAAGTCTTCCTTTCTCAATAGTTTTCTCAGCACCAGCTTGCCATACATGGTCTCCTAGCACTCTGCGAGCTGCTCCAAGAATTATATGTGTAGCTGTATGGTGGCGCATAAGCCTATATCTCCTTCTCCAGTCAATAACACCTTTAACAATAGTGTGTGGTTTAACCTTGTTTTCCACAGGATGGTCTAGCTCATGTACTATTACATCACCATACTTATACACATTAACAACTCTTAATTCTTCACCATTAGGCAAAACTATTACTCCAACATCATTGTCTTGGCCGCCCGACTTTGGATAGAATACTGTCTGGTCTAGAATTATATAACGGTCTTTAACTCCTAGAACTCTACCCTTAAACTCGTACATGTAGGGGTCTTCATGGAATAAACGTCTTGTAGCAGAGAACCTAGCAACCCAATCAACTAATTCTCTAGGCAAAAACTCTTCCTTATACTTACTAAGCTTCTCTGGTTGAACATGCTTTTTAGCAACAATTGCATAAAAGTCTTTAGGAACCTCTATATCTACACCATACTTTCTCGCTTCATCTCTAACTATTTCAGGCGGTATACCATGTGAATCATAGATCCTTATAAGGTCGTCTAAGCCTACACTCTTCTTTTTAATAATTTTACCAACAATACGTATTCCCTTAGACAATGTATCAGTGTATTTCTTAACTTCATAATCGAGTACATCTAGTATGTACTCTCTATTATTAATGAATTTCCCATAGACATACTTACCAATCCAATAACGGATCATTCTATTCATAAGCTCTAAAACAATATCACGGTACTCATTTACTTTAAAGCCCAGTCTATATAGTGTTCTCAAAATCCTGCGAATAACTAGCCTAGCCAAATACCCTTCTCCAGTATTAGAGGGAACTATGCCATCCGAAAGCATTAGCGCTAGAGTCTTCATGTGATCTAGGAGTGTATATAGGTGAATAGATTTAATCATTTGATCATAGTATTCGCTAAACCCTAGTTCACTAAGGTATTTAGAAAGTTCTTCACTACTGGCAACATCTTTATCACTTAGATAATAAACAATCTTCTTTAAAACATCATAGTCTGGTTTTTCAATAGAGAGTATATCCATGTACTCATCCACTAGACTCCCATAAATACTGTGGAAGGCTGTAGGAGTTCTTTGTGTAAACCAAGCAATACGTTCAATACCATAGCCTGTATCTACTACTTTTATATCCATTGGAACATATTTTCCATTAACAACCTTGTATTTCATGAAGACAAGTGTTGCAAGCTCTAAACCATCTACAACAACTTCGTATGCAGGCCCTGCATTACCTCCCCCTTCCCACCATGAATCCTTGAATACAATATCTTCTTCAGGAATACCTAGTTCTTTCGAGAAGAACTTATATGCATACTCTAGCGTTTCATCAACCCAGTACACGTGCTTATTCGGCTTATTGAATGCATGGTGTCCTCCCATTTCAAAAGATGTAAGGTGTCTACCGAAGGTATAGCCTACATTATCTATATCTTCGAGCCTTATACACGGCTGTACAATAACTAGTGGATTATACGGTGGATCAACTATACCTTCTGTAACAGCTGGTTGGAAAACAATGATACTCGCTATAGTAAGATATAAGTCGTTCCTCCACCTAGCAAGTACTGGATAAGGATCCATATATCCATGATCGTTTTTCTTAAAGAAATTAATGAATTTATTCCTAGCCTCTTCTAGAGTAAGCTTAGGTACACGTGGGTATTTCTTTAACAAGAACTCATACTTACTACACGGTCTATCGGGACACACTTCTCTAGGAACTATACTCCAGAATCTCTCTCCACAAACACGGCATCTATAGGGAGAGTAATTGTATTTTTTAAGGAAATTGTTTAAAAACTCTGGCTCATCCATTCTATCGTTAATCAATACTTAGACCTCATTGTTACCCGAATAATGCTCCAAGTCCAGCAGACAAGTCTTCTTCAGTTAATTCCTCTTTCTCTTCCTCTTCTTCCTCTTCTTTCTTCTCTTCTTCCTTCTTTTCTTCAGCAGGTGCAGCTGCTGGAGCTGTTGCTGGAGCCATTGGCATAGCTGTTGCAGACTCTAGTACTTTATCTATATCTACCTGCTTAAGTGCTGCAACAAGTGCTTTAACACGTACTTCATCTACTTCAACTCCAGCTGCTTGGAGTACTTTCTTTACATTTTCTTCATTTATTTCTTTACCAGCTGTCTTTAGTAGTAGAGATGCATATATGTACTCCATACCACATAACCCCTTCTCGGCATTTACTTCTATTCGTGGATTCAAACTAGGGTATTCGGGTGTTTTAAACTTTATCTAACACTATTACATGAGAAAAACATTATTATCCAAATAAAGCTCCAAGCCCAGCCGCTAGATCTTCTTCAGTAACTTCTTCTTTCTCTTCCTCTTCCTCCTTTTCTTCTTTCTTCGCTTCCTCTTTCTTCTCCTCAACAGGCTTTGGAGCTACAGCTACTTTTAGTTCTAACTCAGGAGCTTTATCGGCTATAGCAGATGCAAGTGCTAGTGCTCTGGCTATAGCCTTCATTAGTACATACTCTGCATTCTCCGGCGTTATAAAGCCTGTTTCAGCAGATAACGCCAGTGCTCTTAGATAAGCCTTCTTTAGAGCAAGCTCTATTACTTCGGGTACAGGCCACGCTATTTCTGCTCCAAGAGCTAATGCCTCCATATATGCTCTAGCAATATTTGTCTCATACTCTGAAATATCAATAGCTAGTTTATCAGCTGGAATTATAAGTCCTTCTTCATAAGCAGCTTTAAGTCTCACTTTAACTTCCTTTAACGCAATATCTAGTTTCTGGAGTATACTAGCTAGTTCTTCAGATATTTTATCACCTGGCTTTGCTACAACAACATCTTTAGCAACCCATATACTCCCTCCCTGCATTCTAACAGGTATCTTTAATTTACTAAAAGTACTCAGTATAGGGCCTGGAGATAATCCTGTATTACCAGCTGGTATAACTATTTCTTTATCCGTTACATCGCCTGGCTTATAGTATGTATACGTTTTATGTTTCTCAAGCAACATGTATAGCTCAAACGGGTTTATGTTAGTGAATAATAGGAGGTTCTGTCCTTCTAAATACTTAAAGAGTTCCTCATTATCTATGCCAGCTTTCTTTAAAGCTATTTTAAAGAGAGTATTCTTTGTAACTCTAAACACTACTTTCTTAAGAAGCTTCTTCTTAATCTTCTGTAGTTCAGCAGTAGGTAATCCCTGTAGATCAGCGATACCTATTACTCTATGTCTCTTTATAAGATCAACTAATTCCTCTACTTCCTTAATCTTCCACTCAGGTATTCTCGAAGCTTTTGGCACTCTCTTTAGAGTTAAAGCCATTGCTAACCACTCCCTTACCTACCTACTACTTCTACTGGAGGCCCCATAGTGGTTTTAATAATTATCTTTGCAATATTATGTGTTGGCGAAGGAACTTTAGACTCTAGCGTAGATATTACCGATAAAGCGTTTTCAGCTATATCCTCTGGATCCATGTCTTCAGTTCCAATTCTACACATAATCTGAGGCTGGTCCTTTGTACGTATCAATACGGCTCTCTTATACCTATTCATTACAGCAACTATATCTGCTGTAGGAGGTACTGGAACAGGTATTTTACCTCTAGGACCAAGTGCTGGACCAAGAATTCTGCCTGCAAGAGCCATTAGATCTGTTCTAACAAGTACCCAATCACATTCTTGAGCTATTTTCTTAGCAGTCTTTCTATCAATAGCCTGTAATTCACTACGTGTTATAACTCTATGAGCACCAGCTTCTCTAGCTTTAACAGCAGTTTCTCCATCAGCTACAACACATATCTTTACATCCTTATTTACTCCTTTAGGTAGAAACACTATTTCTCTAATCCTACCCTCAGGAGACCTTGGGTCTATATCCTTTAGTACGACAATTAATTCAACGCTTTGCTTAAATCCACGTTTCTTACTATTCTCTATAGCCTTTTTTATTGAATCAACTAATTGTTCTTTAGAAACGACGGGCATTACATGCTACACCTCTTCCTCTTCTTTCTCCCATTCTTTCTCATACTTAGCGAGTATAGCATCATAAACTCCTTCATCTACTTCTCTAGTTACTTGCTTAGGGTCTTTTCCATCAACTGTAATTCCTATGCTCCTAGCAGTACCCAGTATAGTTTTTACAGCAGCCTTTAATGTTTTAGCAGTTAACTTTTCTTTCTTCATAAGAGCGATCTCTATAATTTTCTCAAAAGGTAGATCACCTAGTTTCTGATGAGCAGGATCGCCTGTAAATTGTTTAGCTCCAACAGCTTTCAATAATAGAGCTGTAGTAGTTGGTACACCAACTTTTATTTCAAATTTCTTAGTATCTGTATCAACTATTACTTCTACAGGAACAGTTAATCCCTCAAAAGGCTTAGTAGCTTCATTAATCGCTTTAACAACTTCAACAACATTAACACCTAGTGGCGAAAGAGTAGGTCCTATAGGAGGCCCTGGAGTAGCTTTACCTCCTTCAATAAGTATCTTAACGCTCTTCTTAGCCATACACTACACCTCGTAGTAGCCAACACTTATGCATACTCTTACTCTACGCCATAAATACACGGGATATACTCTAATATATTCACAGCTTCATATACTTTCTAGTCAAACACTAGGGATTACATCTCTCCAATATAATGCTTACGCTATATTAAAGTTAAAGTAATTTAAAGAATTGGGAGAAGTACCAAATAATTTAAGAACAACTATCTAGACTTCCTTCTTAACCGGCTTTACATAATCTCCTGGAACAGTTATTGGAAGTGGGAACTCACTTTCAAGTATATTTAGTGTAACTTCGTTTTTACTTCTATCAACAGCTACTATCCTAGCTTTCATACCCCTGAACGGGCCTGCAACAACTTCTACTATATCTCCTTCTTTAACCATTTCAATGATTGGCTTAGGCTTAATGAGCTTCTCTAGTTCTTCTCTAGTAATTTTACCCAAAGTCCTACCTTTTACATACTTCAGCTCTTTTATCGCTGGATATACTGCATCTAATCCAGGTGCTTCAACTATTACATAGCCCTTTATACCGGGGGGTATAACAAGGGATCTTACGTCAACTCCTAAATTCTTGATCCTATTCTCCATAATTACTGCAACATCTATTTCTCTACCAGCAGTAGTTCTTACAGCATAGTATCTAGAAGGTTTATTCTTCTTCTGAACAACTTCGCTCATAATACCTTTAGCCTCCACTAATTGCCTGCGGGAATACGAATAATACGAATACAATTCTTATAATAAAGGCTATTCCACCGACAAGAGTCAGGCCCAGCAACGACATTTTAAGTGATAACATATACTCGTCTCTAGAAGGCTTGCGAGCTAATAGTATTATTCTCCTCCAAGAATCAACTAATTCTCTAAACCCCATAGCCTACCAACTCTCATCCATAGGTTATATAGGCAGTATTTTGTTAATGTATTCCTCTGGGTTGAACAACCTAATATCTTTATATCCTTGTCCTACACCAATAAATATTATTGGTTTCTTCAATATATATGCAATACTAAGTGGTACACCACCTTTCTCGTAAGCATCGACTTTAGCTACAATAACTGCGTCGACGCCAACAGCTTTATCAAAGAACCTAGCTTGTTCAATAGCGTCATTACCTGTTAGAGCGTCAACAACTAATATATTTCTATGAGGCTTGACTACACGAACTATTTTCTTAAGCTCTTCCACAAGATCTACATCGACATGCATTCTACCAGCAGTATCTATCAACAATACGTCGTATCCCCGTTTTTCAGCAAAAACTATTGCATCAAAAGCTATAGCAGCTGGGTCAGCACCATACTTACCCGAGAAAACCGGTAGCTTGAGTCTCTCGCCATGGATTCTAAGTTGTTCTTGAGCACCAGCTCTAAACGTATCTGCTGCAACCATCAATGGTTTAAAGCCTCTCGAGTGAAACAAGAGAGCTAGTTTAGCAATAGTAGTTGTTTTACCAACACCATTGACGCCTAGGAAAACAAGTTTATATGGCTTGTACTTCTTTGCTTCACTAATTATATCGAGGCTACCAGATTCTCTAAATATACTAATTAAGTATTTTCTAAGGGATTCTACAAGGTCATTTCTATTCTTTATAACTCCTTCTCTAATTCCACTCTCTATTTTAGCAACAAGCTCTTCAACAACATCATATGCTACATCGGATTCAAGAAGAGAAAACCTTAGTTCATCGAGAAGATCCTCGAGTTCTCTCCTAGAATATAGTACTCTTGAAGCCTTCTCTATAAATGAAGAAAATACTTCCTTTAATCGCTTAAACAATACTATCACCAAAACTGTTTGGCTTAAGATAATAATGTCTTAGTAGTAAGTTAACTCGTTATCCACCGCCAACTCTTGGTTTCTCAGATACTCTAGCCTGTTGTATCTGCTGATAATACATTGCTTGAAGAGCTTGTTGTAGTGAATTATACTCGTTTACAACACTATTTAATTCCTGGCTACGCAGCCTCAATAGATTCTGTGTAATATTTATCCTCTTGTTAAGCATTTTAATTGCTGTATCTTTATCTACTCTAGCATAGTAGTTCCTCCCTATATTTATAACAACTTTATTACTCCAGTTACCAAGTATTTTTGCTGGAACAAGAATTGTCGCCAGTCTATCAGCTGCTACAAGTACTTCTGTTTCTTCAACTACTTCCTCTAACCCCTTTATAGTAGATAGTGCCAGCTGTAGTTCAGTAAGTTCCTGTGTAAGAGTATTAACTTGATCCTGGAGTATAGCTATTAAGTCTCTCAACTGGTTTAAACGAATAGCTATACTTTGTAAATCAATTCTTTCTACACGTGGAGCTTCTACTTTCTTACTCATAGTTTAACAAACCTCTTTAGCTCGAGTAGAGCCAGTATTCTCTGGTCCTCTACTTCTTCAGGACTTATTTCTCTAACACTAGTTATCTTAATATGTTTCCTACGAAGTTTGTGAGCGCTTCCTAGCTCAGAATATACTTTCTCAATAGCGTGCTCTGGCTTAAGAGCTATTACTTCTTTCCTAAACTTCTGCCACGTAGGATTTCTATCATGGCTTATAAGCATTAATCCTTCTATCCTAAATACTTTTACTTCACGAGTCATAGGAGCCCACCTCATCTAGAGGCTACTATTTTATTCCAAGACCCCTCTGTATCCTCATAATCTCGGGGCCTGTAGTTAACTCGCCTACTAATGCCCCGTATGTATTCGCTATTAAACCAGTCTTTATAAAAGGTATCCCAGAATTAACTGTTGCTCTCTCAATCTGTACACTAAGTTTATCTTCAATAAACCTTACATCTACATCATCTACATCTGGGTGGATTACTCCTCCTTTATTAGTTACTACAGCTAGTGTACCAGGTATAGTCAAGTCCATTACATTATATTTGAAGACTTCAACACCCAGTACATCACTTATATGCTGTATTTCTTCATCCTCCATATCTTCTCCAACAATAGCTGCTTTATCATTAACTAATACTATATTACCTAGAGCAGTATTCTTTGAACGAAGAACATCTATGTTTAAACCATATATCTTGAGTAGTTTCTTTAAATTATTTATTTCTTCATCTTTTGTGGTACGTGGAAGTACTATACCATTGTTGTTTCCAGCTATAAATACACCTATTAGTATAGAATCAGCTATTTTTGTTTCAACTATTTCTACGTTGAGAGTTTCAATAATAGATTTCTTCTCATCCTCATAGAGACCTGGGGGGACAATAGCTATTTTATCATTTACAAAAGCATATACTCCAATATTTGGGTTTCCGAAAAGCCTTAGTTTATTTATAGCCATTTTACCTGACCAGAAAATAGTGTATAACAGTTAAACTATATTAACTTATGACTTCTCTTCTTTAACACTCTTAGCTCCTTCCGCAAGCATTACTCTAGCTATTTTCTCTTTCTCATCAAACTCTATTTTTACACGAATCCTCCTAGGAGGCTTCTCAATACTCCTACTCCAGATATACTCGTTGACGTCGTTGCCAATAACTACTTTCTCCGCCTTTAAATGTCTTGCAACAAATTTTCTCACTAGTCTAACAGCTCTCTTCGCTCTATTAGACCTCCTACCCCAGTACACACGATACAATGGTATAGTGTATTCTCTAACTTTTTTACCAGCTTCCTTACTCAAGACCATCACCTACTCCAGAGACTTGTACTAGGCCTTTAACTTTGTCCTTCTCCAATGCCTTAGCCTAAAGCCTCTACGTACTCTTAGCCTAGTCTTCATTGTAACCCATATAGGGATTGGCTTATTACTATTATATGCTGCTGCAAGCCTGAGTTTTTTACCTAAAGGCTTGTTATGAGCCATAGCTCTACCACCATGTAATCAAAGCTTTAACGCTATTGTGTAAAACATTATTTCCTCTTAATCCTAATACGTGTTTCTCTATGAGTCTGTTCATATATTTGTGCAAGTAACTCTTTTAATTCCTTATCGGTTATAGGTATTCTCACTCTACCCGTTTGAGCGAGAGCTATAAGTTGTTCTTCGACTAAAGCAGCTAACTCGGGTCTCACAAGCTTTAAATTAGCTAGTCTAGAACGAGCCTCGGGAGTCAATATTCTCCTTAAAAGCATTTCTTTTCGTAATTCCATTTCTCTACGTCTACGTTCTTCTTCAAGCCTCTTCTGATACTCAAGAAGCTTCCTCCTCTTAATCATCTCCAATTCTTCATCGCTTAAGTCATTATACGACATACTCGTTATCACCTAACAATTTTTGCTCTCTGGCTCGGCGGTAGATATTTTGCTAACTCAGGATTTTCTCTAGCCATCTCCTTTAATATATCAAATGCTAGTCTATCCAATAACGCTCTTCCAGCAGGCGATATAATTCTTCCTTTACCAGGTATTTTTATAACAAGATTAGCTTTCTCTAATTGCTGGAGAATCTTCCTAATAATACTACCACTTCCTTTAACAAAATGCTCTGGAGCTACACCATAGTTTTTCCTACCACCATATATTGTCCTAAAAGTCTCGATCCCTATGGGTTCACTACTCTTATAGAGCTTCCTAAGTATTGAGGCAGCTCTATAATACCACCAGTCAGGGTCTTGGGGAACTCTCTCTTTATGAGCTCCTGTCTTCACCATGAAAGCCCATGTAGGAGGCTTTACTTCTGGCACTCTATTCTTCAAATACTGTGCTAGTCTCTCAATTAGTTTATCAGCTGGTACTTCAAGTGCTGTAACCATTTCCTACTACCTCCTTCTACTCTTTACCTCTAAGGCATTAGGATTCTTATATACTATACTGTGTTTTCTACCATCATCTACTCTAGCTAATATAAATGTTCTCCCACGAACTTCTATGAGTCTAGCACCTATTTTATCAGCAACTAGTTTAGCTAGGCTACGCCTATCCAAACCAGTTACTTCTAGAGCAGACTTTAGTATACGTACTTTGACTACACCTTCTCTCTTAAGCCTATTCCTGATTTCTCTAAGGATTTCTTCAGTTACGCCCTTCTTACCAATATTTACATCGCTTCTCCTTTGAGCTCTTTTTCTCTTAACTTTCTCCCACGTCTCGCTTTGATCATGTATCTTCTTCTCCACCCGCATAGGAGGCATGTAACCACCACACGTGATCCTCTTCCTTCACTCTGTATCCTATACCTAGCTGTAACGCCCGGTATTAATGGTGTCTTACATCTTCTACAATATCCCCTCCTAATATATTTAGGGGGCTTCACCCTCGCTTTATGGCTAAGCCTTATAATGAGTTCTACATACCTCCTAGCTAGATCATAGTCTCCTTCTCTAGCTCTATCTAATGAGAGTCTATAGAGATAAACTATCCTCTGGAGAGCAAGATCCTTTACTCTCTTCTTCCTCTTAGACACCATACCAATACTCTACTCCATAACCACCAGCTATCTTAATCCAGGGCCCGCACTACACTATCTCTAATAATAGATACAATATATATTATCTAGATACAGTATAGGCCAATGCCGTATTAGATGTTGTGGGTGGAGAATAGCGTATGCTAAACATAGTATTGATTGAATCAGCTCTAGAACTCATACCTAGGGAGATATGGGGGCATCCAGCTGTTTTAAAAAATGCTAGAAAGAGGGGTAAGAAGCCCGGCGAAATGCTTCTTGATACAAGCCTCCACTACCATGCTATGAAGAACTTAAAGTTTAGAGAGAAACGTGGTAGACCAGATATAGTACATGTATCACTACTTAATGCATTAAGTAGTCCATTGAATATAGAAGGTAAGCTAAGGATATATATTCATACAATTTCAGACTACGTTATCTTCATACATCCAGAGACAAGGATACCAAGAAACTACCAGAGATTCGTTGGATTAATAGAGCAGTTATTCATAGAAGGAAAAGTACCTCCAAAGGGAGAAAAACCTCTACTCTATATAAAAGAAATGAGTCTAGAAGACCTACTCGATATCCTTGGATTAAAACTAATACTCTTAAGCGAGACAGGAAGTATGGCGAGTCCAGACTACATAGTAGAGAACGCTATTGATGGAAAATACATTATAGGGATAGGAGGATTCCCCCATGGAGACTTTAGTAAGAAAGTATACGATCTAGCAGAAGACGTATATGCGATATATAACAAACCCTTAGACACATGGATAGTAGTATCAAGAATAATAGAAGCAGCTGAAAGACACTACAAAATACTAGGTTCTCATGTATGAATAAACATATAGAAGAAAGAGATCATAGGTAGATCTAGATTACGGAAAATAATATGCGGTATTTTCATGCAGTAATATCAATTCTTATATTCCTTAGTATCTACTATAATTGCTAAGATTTTTGTTCAAGACAACACTATATTTAC
>WAML01000107.1 GCA_015522345.1 Desulfurococcales archaeon | reverse complement strand
TTGATATAGAGTATTTAGTATTTATTTGATAGAAGTTATTGTGGGAAAAAATGTTGCCTAGTTATACATTAAGTCTATATTTATTGTTTAAAAACCTTACTTTACATAGCGTAGTCCTCTAGTTAGAGCTGTTGCTGCAATAGCTAGTACAGCTCCTTTTACAACCCATTGTACATACGGGTTTACTCCTAAGAGTATCAGTATATTTGTAATTAGTGTAAGTATGTATGCTCCAAGAGCAGGGCCTAGTGGAGAACCTACTCCACCAGTTAACTGAATTCCCCCTAGTACAGATGATGCTATAGCATCTAATTCATAGCCCCAGCCAGTCCATGGATAAGCTACTTCTAGTCTAGCATTCATCATGAGACCCGCTATAGAGTAGTAGAAGCCTGCTAGAGTAAATATAGTTAGTTTAACGAGATCGGCGTTGATACCAGAATATCTAGCTGCTTCTTCATTACCTCCAATAGAATATACTTTTAGCCCTAGTGAAGTCCTCTTTAACAATATTATATTGACTATAGTGAAGAAAATAAATATCCAGACCATAAGAGGTATTCCAATTACAGGACTAGTAAATACACGGAAACTAGTGAGTCCTGTAACAGGCTGTCCTCCAGTAAGTATGAGTACAGCTCCTCTACCAGCAACAAGAGCTGCAAGAGTAGCTACGAAGGATGGTATTTTTGCCTTAGTTACAAGAACTCCATTAATGAAGCCAACCATAGCTCCAGTAGCCATACCACCTAGAATAGCTATTTCAAGAGGCTGTCCATAAACTACATGTATTATTGCTGCTACCGTTCCAGCTAAAGCCATTGTTGAACCAGGCGATAAGTCTATACTCCCCATTAATATAATCATGGACTCTCCTAGAGCAAGCATGGCGAGAGGAGCTGTTTGAAGTAATAGTATTCTCTGATTATAAGTTGAGAGGAAGTGAGGGGATAGAATAGATGATGCAATAAATAATCCCACTAGTGCAATTAATGGTTTTACTTCTTCATACACACTAAGCTTAGCCCATAAACCCTTAAGCGTTAAACCAGGTTTCTCCTTACTCAAGGAGAGGTACACCCAAGGATCATTTATGTATATTGTGTTGTGAAATACGTGGAGTTATAGAAGCTTTTTCGCCACTCATAAGCTTCATCATATAGTCTCTACTCAAGCCTTTATTTGGCAGTAAAGCTATTTGCCTCCCTTTGTATAGAACTAGTATTCTATCTGCTAAAGCAAGTACTTCATCGATATCAGATGACATAAGGATTATTGAAAGCCCTTGTTTAGCTAGTTCAGAAATAATTTTTCTAATCTCTACTTTAGCTCCTACATCAATACCCATTGTGGGTTCATCGAATACCAGTATCTTAGGCTTAGACTCGAGGGCTTTAGCTATAACTACTTTTTGTTGGTTGCCGCCACTCAAATTCATTGTTTTAGTCTCAGTACTGGGAGTAACTATATTAAGTCTCTCAATCCATTCTTCAGCAATCTTTTTCTCAAGTTCAACATTTCTAATACCTATTGCTTTAACTAACTTATCTATTGAAGATAAAACAATGTTTTCCCTAATAGTTAGTGTAAGAACTAGTCCTTCAAATCTTCTATTCTCCGGTAAATAATAGATTCCATGCTTTAATGCGTCAATAGGATTTCTTATAATAATTTTCCTTCCTTCAATATAGATTTCTCCTGAAACTATTTTCTCTACGCCAATAAGTGCTTTACCTAGCTCTGTTTTTCCTGAACCAAGTAGTCCAGCTACACCAAGTATTTCTCCTCTATATAGATTGAATGATATATTGACTAGTCTTACTCCACGTATTTTCGCTGGTATTGTAGATAAATTCTTTACTTCTAGAATAGGCTTTTCCTCTCTCTCCAATACCTTTTCTTTTACAATATAGAATTTACTAGGTTCTCTGCCAAGCATTAACTTAACTACTTCATGGGGATTGGTCTCTTCTACTTTTAGAGTAGCTATTTTCTCTCCATCCCTCAATATAGTGACTCTATCAGCTATTTGAAATACTTCGTCTATATGATGTGTTATAAATATTATTGACTTACCTGTTCTCTTAAGCTCTCTAATTATATTAAATAACCTATCTACTTCAGCAGGCGTTAGAGCGCTCGTAGGCTCATCTAAACATATTATCTTAGCATTTTCTGCTAGAGCTCTAGCTATTTGTACTAATTGTTGTTCTCCAACACTTAATTCTTTAACTTTAATCCAAGGATTCATTGTAAGCCCTAGAATATCCATATACTTTCTAGCAAAATCCTCGATTTCTCTTTTATCAACTATTTTTAAAGGCTTTGTAATAAAGGGTATTTTGGCTAAATAGATGTTTTCTGCAACTGATAGATAAGGTATTAGGGTTACTTCTTGGTGTACAAGAGTTACTCCATGTCTCTTAGCATCAATGGGTTTCTTAATAGATACCTTATTTCCTTCAATATATATTTCTCCTTTATCTGGTGTATAGATTCCATTGAGTATTTTAACAAATGTTGATTTTCCGGCTCCATTCTGTCCTACTAAGGCATGTATTTCGCCTCTATAGAGTTCAAAGTCTATTCCTTTAAGAGCTACTACGCCTGGGAATTTCTTCACTATTTCTCTAGTCTCTAGAATAAGCGTTTTTTCTTCAGGAGGCATCTAGGTCACTTCATATATTATGGTATTTACTTAGGAAGTTTATTAATTCCTCTCTCGTAGGTAATCCTTCTTGTGCTCCTACTCTAGTGATCTTTAGAGCTGCCGCTGCATTAGCTAGTCTACAAGCTTCTACAATATCTTTTCCTTCTGCAAGAAATACAGCTAAAGCACCGTTGAATGCGTCTCCAGCCCCTGTTGTATCTACTGCTTTCACTTTATATGCTGGTATATGTTCTACGAAGTTACTGGAGATTACAAGGGATCCTCTAGCACCCATTGTTACTACTACGTATTCAACTCCCTTGCTAACTAGTTTCTTCCCAGCTTCTATAGCGTCGTCTATATTTTTTACAACTGTATTAGTTAAATGACCTACTTCTATCATATTCGGAGTAATAACATGGACGTACCTGTATATCTCATCTGGTAAAGGTCTTGCAGGAGCTGGATTTAGTATTACTTTTACATTATTCTCCCAAGCTTTTTTAGCTGCATAAACTACTGTTTCTATAGGTATTTCTAGTTGGAGTAATAGAATTTTTGATGCCTTTATAGTATCTATTGCTTTATCTATGTCTTCTTTAGAAACTCTATTATCTGCTCCAGGTGCTACAGCAATCATGTTTTCTCCAGTATTTTCATCTAGTAATATGAAGGCTGTACCTGTATGTGCTTCATTGTCTATGTAGACATGCTTAGTATCTACATGGTTTTTCTTGAAGTTTTCAATAAGTTTTTCGCCGAATATATCGTTGCCAACTCTACTAACCATATATGATTCTCCACCTAGTCTAGCTACGGCTATTGCTTGATTAGCGCCTTTACCGCCTGGCTTCATAATGAATTCTTTACCCAATACTGTTTCTCCGGGAGATGGTAGCTTGGGTAAACGTATGTAGAAGTCTATGTGGGTACTACCTACAACAGTGATCTTCAAGGTGTTCAAACCGTAGGGTCTAGAGCTTTTATTATATTATAGTAGATGTTGAAAATATTTAAAGCTATTTAAGGACAGAGGATTAATTAGTACTAGAGATCACTTTTAGGTGGTAGTTTGAAGAAGACAGGTATATTAAATCCTCTACTCTCATATGAATTAGCTGAACTAGGCCATAAAGACGTATTTGTTATAGCAGATGCAGGTCTACCCATACCAGAGGGAGTTATACGTGTAGATGTTGCAGTAGCTCCTGGTATACCAAGGTTTGTAGATGTACTAGAGGCTATTTTGAGAGAAGTAGTTGTTGAAAAAGTTGTTTTAGCTGAAGAAACAAAACGTGTTTCTCCAGAGCTCTATAAAGAAATTATTATCTTGCTAGACAAGTACCAGGGGATAAAAGAAGAAGACATAGTATTTGTTACTCATGAAGAGTTTAAGAGAAAGTATGTAGCTAATGCAAAATTCGTTGTTAGAACAGGAGAGTTTACACCATACGCAAACATAGCTCTAGTATCAGGAGTACCTTTCTAGACCTAAGTTATTCTAGTTATTTTTAGATATCTCCATTCAAGACAGGATAATATGGTATAAAAATACAATGATTATAGCCAATGATACCGATAATGCCGTAAATAAAACACTTTTTCTCGCCATTCAAGAAGATACATAAGCAACTACTATATCAGAGAGTCTATACTAAATCAGGCTGGAATTATATCGTATTATTTTCGATCTTTATGCATAGGAGTAGAGTTTGAGTATAAATACGTAGCAATTAGATAGTCATTATCTATTTTTACTTTTATGATCTAAGATCGGTGATTGTTACAGAGTTGAAAAGAGACCTGTTGGAAACCTTAATAGCGAAGTGTTAGAGCTAATGTAATGGTTAATTGTTGACTGTAAACATAATTTCCCGTACACTATCTTGGTTAAGAATAGAAAGCTAATACACTACTTTAATTAACAAATAAATCCTAGAGACTATGTTAGAGAAACAAGTAGACTAGACTACATAATTGTTACCCATGACCACGGGGATCATTATTAACTAAAGAAGTATTAGATTAGTTACCCACGTGTTCACCCTTGTGTAGACTTTATATTGAATTCATGTAGGATCTATTTGGAGTAGCCTTGGTTAGTATTTAGAAAACATTTAGAAAAATAAACTCGTTAAAACAATTATTACCTGCATAACTGAGATGAATACACTTGGTTGTTAGACAAAATAGTTGAAGTATATAAGGGTTGGTGCGGCGGCCGGGATTTGAACCCGGGATCTCCGGCTTGGAGGGCCGGCTTCAGGTAGCCTTCCCGCGCAGGAAAGGCTATGTCCTAGTCCAGGCTAGACGACCGCCGCATCCACGAATCATATTCTAGAGTATAGAGGATTTTTATCCTTTACCTATAAACAGCTAATACCACACTCCATAGCCTCTAGTAACTAAAAATAAAATAGATTAGTACAAAACATTATAACCAGAGTGATGAACTCGGCGAAGCTGAGGCAAGAAAAGCCGATGAACTAGGTCTTGAGTGCTGAGCCCAGCAATGTCTTCAAAAACTCTTGAAGTTTTAAAAACCCTTTAGCCACGATCACCAAATTAGCTATTAACCAAGATGGTAAAGATATTAACCTAATAGTTTAGAACCCACTGTAAATACCTAGTCCTCATTTAATATTAAGAAATAACGTGTATTGTGTAGCTTATGAACTTGTCATAGGCAGTGAAACGGGTAAGGTGTCTAGTGATGAAGAAGTATGGAAATTGCTTGTTTGTCTTAACTTATCCCTGGTTAAAGATATAATTATAATAGTCGTAAATGACACTAAGTTAAATAAGGATCCTTCAAGAGTGGCATACGCATCATACGTAGCGTTCAACGTACAATTACTAGCCTTAAATGCCCTGGCCTCAACATGCTTACTAATATTTATGATCACTTCCATTCTACTGTAAGTGATTTATAAAGTTATCCATGTAATTGTTTTCAATACTTTATTGGGAACGATCATTGTATTTCTAAAAAGTAGTAGTTAAAAGTAAATTCCATTAGATAATGGCTATTGTGTTCTTAGAGCGTTCTTAATTTCCTCAAGTTCGGGAACTCCTTCGAACCTTCTCTTTCCATCGATAATTATAGTGGGTAGAGCTTTTACATGGTACCTTCTCATCTTTTCCATGTACCGAGGATTTACAAGGACATTATATACTTTGAGTATGCATTCAGGGCACATTGCTTTCTTAACAATCTCTATAGCTTCATGGCACAATGGACATCCAGTTACGAACACCTCGATTACATGCCCCATATGGTTTCCCCAGGAAAGTTAATATACTTTAGAAAGTATTTATATTGTATAGTTCCAGTTTAGAAATAAGCTTTCCTCTATGGGAGTAGAGATGAGTAAGTCCTCTAAATGTTTGTGTCCTCTTGAAGATATTCTCGACGTTATTAGTAGGAAGTGGGCTCTTTTAATAATAGCTGTTATTGGGGGCAAGGGTCGTGCTAGATTTAACGAAATCCTCAAAGCTCTTCCAGGGCTTACACCTAAGATCTTGGCAAGAAGGTTAAGGGAATTAGAAGCAGCAGGGTTAGTAGAGAGGAAGGTTTATCCAGTAATGCCCCCCAAAGTTGAGTATATCTTAACCCAGGAGGGTGCGGAACTACGTAAACTCATAAAGCCACTGATAGAATGGGCTGCATCAAAAAGACTCCATGACTATTCGAACTCTCCCTGCTTAAGCTAGGTTTTATATAGTTTTCAGGACATCTCTACAGAATTGATGAGTTTACATTTCTTCCTTAATAAGATAAGGTATTGACAAAATAGGATTTTCTAGAAATGAATAAAAGAAACATTTTACCTCCGATGAGGATAATTACCGAACAAGCCATGTCATAATGGATGTTATGCACTATAGGAGTCTTTCAGTAAAGAAGACAGAGTTTTAGGTTTTGTGTAGTACGTAGTACTTGTGATAGCATGTATATCGTAGTGAAGGTTACACGTAAGTATCAGATAACGTTGTCCAAAGAAGTTAGAGAAAAACTGGGTATTCGTATTGGTGATTTCTTGAGAGTTAAGGTTGAAGATGGAAAAATAGTTCTGGAACCCATAGTGCCTCGTAGGAGGAATCCTACAGATGATATGCTTAGCCTAGTTGGTGAGCCTATTAACGTTGATGCCGTTAAACTCGTTGAGGAATCTTGGAATGGAGATTAAAGCATACATTGATATAAATATCTACGTTTACGCTATAATACATCACCCGGTATACGAGAGATTATGTGCCGAGATCCTAAAAGATATTGATAGAGGAATTTATGAAGCCTATGGTTCAATTCTAGTGGCTTTAGAGGTTCTAAGTTCTCTCTCAAAGATCTCTAAAAGATAAGCTCTTTTATATCGCTAGAAGAGCTATAGAAGACTACCTATCATTAGACCTAGAATTGCTGAACATAAAAGAAGACATAATAAGATTGGCCGCCGTAATAAATGAAGTAGTAAACATTAAGTATGACTCAATCCATGCCCCACTAATGCTTCTCAACGACATACCTATAATAATTAACAAATGATCTCAATGACTGGTATAAAATTAGCAAGAACCTAGATAGAACCTTGGAAAAATGAGAGAAGAAGGATATACAACCACAGTAAATAAGTTGCAAGTAATATCACCTAAAGAATATAGAGAATGGCGGAAAACCATAACATAATAAAATTAATAAGAATAAAATTTAGGAAATAGTGTATGCACAGTTGTATTTTTATCTATATCGAGGATAGTTATTGATTTATTGATTTAGTGTTATAAAATACACTAGTTTTTAGTTATACTAATGTAGACATTATATCCAAAGTTATGTCCCTGGCTACTAATTTCCTAATGGTTTACATAGCTAT
>WAML01000106.1 GCA_015522345.1 Desulfurococcales archaeon | reverse complement strand
CTACATAGCCTATTATTCTGGAAACTTTAAGTTTTGCTGACCATAGATTTAAGCCACTTAAATAGTTCTGTAAACGCTTTACTTCTATGAGAGAACTTATTCTTTTCTTGTACAGTCATTTCAGCAAATGTTTTATCAGATCCGTAGGGCTTGAATATAGGATCGAAGCCAAAACCATATATACCACGGGGCTCTTCTACTATTTCTCCATGCACTATTCCTTTAAATATTCTCTCACCTAAACTACTACTCTTAAATACTACAACTGCTTTAAAGAAAGCTTTCCTATTATCTACTCCTTCAAGTAGTTTAAGTACTCCTCTAACACCTATAGTTTTATAGACATAGCTGGAGTAAGGGCCTGGAAATCCTCTAAGAGCTTCTATGAATAAGCCTGCATCCTCTACAACTACGTTGTCTATTCCCTTACTAATAACTTTATTGTAAATATCTCGTACTGCGTATAATGATATTTCCTCTAAGCTATCTGATTGAATTTCTACTTTCTTTATGTCTAACTGTTTCACTACTATACCATAATTGCTAGCTAGCGTCTTTACCTCGTGAAACTTCCCCTTATTACCAGTAGCAAAGTATATTATCATATTTTCTTCAACCTACGTTCTTCTACATACCTACCTCTCATTCTAATTTCCTTAACTTTATCCAAGAGTTTACGAGTATATTCTTCGCCCCTAACACTAGTATACCCTTTAAGAAATTCTTTGAATAATACATCAACATATTTTGGGTGTGTGCTTTCAAGACTCCTTAGCATTAAGTGTATATCAACTCCTTGATCTTCAATATCATTACTATAGTGGGCTAAGCCGAAGTCTATTATGAAAGGCTTGTTATCGCTCTGCCTTACTATTACATTAGATGTTGTTAGATCTCCGTGTACTATGCTTTCAGAATGCATTATACCAATGTATTTCCCTAACTCCATGAATATTCTCTTTGATAATTCTATGTCTCTAGAAATGAGTTCCTTAAGCATAGTTCCCTCGATGTACTCTAGTACTAGAATTGCTTTTGCAGGATCAACTAATAAGACTGCAGGAACAGGTAATCCTCTTAGTCTTAATGTACCTATTATTTTAGCTTCTAGAATTGTTCTATGATACCTTATCCTATAGTCTAATACTTTATCACGGTATTCTTTTGATATTCTATGCTTTATTATAACTGGTATACCTAGCATGTACGTCTTGTATAGATATGCTTCAGCTCCCTTACGTATTAGCTCTATTTTCGCCAAGGTATGTCTACCTCATCTAAACGCCAACGCTGCCTAACAACTGCTTTTACCGGATCTATTGTTACACCATGCTTAAATGCTAGAAGACCTGTCCATGCTATCATAACTCCATTATCTACTGCATACTTAGGTGGAACTACTTTAACCTCAACATCATAGTATTTCGCCATAGCCTTGAACTTCTCTTGTAACGCTTTACTTGCCGCAACGCCTCCCACAAGTAATACTTCTTTCTTACCCGTATGTGCTATCGCTCTTTCAGCTACTTCTACAACCATGCTATAAGCTATTTCTCTTACCGTATAACATATATCGTTGAGCGTATAATCTGCTTTACCTGCTATGAGTTTTTTATATAGCCTTAACGCAGCTGTCAATATTCCAGAGAATGAGACATCTTGTCCTTTAACAGTATATGGTATATCAAGTAGTTTTCCTCCTTCTTCAGCACATTTATCTACTACATGTACTCCTTTAACTACGTAGGGTGGCCCTAAACCTACTTCTCGTGCAAATACGTCTATAAGGTTCCCTAGAGCTATATCGAGTGTTTCACCAAAAACTCTGTATCTTCCTTCATTGTATGCTACTATCATTGTATTACCGCCAGCTAAGTATACTACTACAGGGTCCCTTGAGTTTGTTAATAATAATCCTATCTCTATGTGTGCAACAGAATGGTTTACGGGAACCAATGGCTTGGATAGGTATATGGATAGTGTTCTAGCAACAGTAGCACCTACACGTAGGCATGGGCCAAGGCCTGGGCCAAGTGCTACTGCTATTGCATCTATTTCACTAGGCTTTACATTAGCTTCACTTAGAGCTTCACTTAAAACCTTACCAGCCATTGAAGCTAGGAATCTCGAGGACT
>WAML01000105.1 GCA_015522345.1 Desulfurococcales archaeon | reverse complement strand
TAAGGTATTTCTCTATAAATTTTTTAGTAAGAGATAATCTATCTACTAACACTTCTCTATAACTCATGCTTTTAGAGACATCAATTAATATAATGTGTGTTATAGGTAATTCGTTATTATATGTAATTACATCATTCACGCTATCTATGCCTATGTAAGAATATGTTACAATAGCTGGTCTAGCAATTACTATGGGGATTAAAAGATATAGAACTATTTTTATCAACAATAAAGTCTTATACCATCTACTAGAGTTTTTCAAAGTATCTACAATATATGCTTTACTAAGTAGAGCTCTCCTTAGATGAATCTTCCTATGTATTACGTATATGTAGAGGGTAGTTGGTATTAGGAGAAGTAATGCATAGGGTTCGAGAAATTTAATCATTCTCTGGTACCTCTCTATATCCTCCTAACGTACCACCTGAACCACTAGTTTCGTTATGTTTGATTCCCGCTACTTCTTCTAGGCTCTTGGCTAAAGAGGATAGCATAGAGTATAATTCATTGTACTCGTCTGTTAATTCATAGTTGTTGGTATTGTAGGGTATTTTACTTATTAGGTTATCGATTCTATTTATTAAGTCATTTAAATCACTACTACTCATTCCACTTACTTCATTTAACCCCTTTACTGAAATTCTGCAAGCTTTTTCAAAACTTTCTCTATCCCTCTTTATATTCTTGAATAATTCTTTATACTTACTTGTTATTCCTAGGACTTCATTAATAGTTTCCATAGCTTTATTCTTCAGCCTCACATGCTCACGTGATCCAAGAAATTTATCATCTACTAGACTAAGTTCATTATATGCATTTATTAGATGCTCTTCCATAGAACTTATTCTATTGCTGATGTTATTGAATATATTTATTGCTCTACCTACTTCACATTTAGTTAATGCTTTCAAACTATCTTCCATATAGTCGTAGGTACTATTGAGTAGAGAAAGTGTTTTACTTAGGTTCTTAGTAGCAATTGCTATGTGGAGATAGTTTATACTCATATTCTCTAGTTTTTGTTCAAGAGGAGTAATTCCTTCTAGAGATAGAGTATAGTTCTTAAGTTCTATAATTAATTTAGTTATTGACTCTTCTGGTATCGCTGGTTTTTCTAAGGATCTATTGAGTAGTTTAACTAGATCATTTGATGTAGTATTTAAGTATATGATTGTTTTTATGAAGAGCCTTGGAATATATGCTATATTCCTTTCTTCAGACAAGGTTCCTCGGTAAAACATAGTATATACTATAATTATTGATGATATAGATGCTGTTAGTATAAGTATGAGCAGAAATATTGACGTAAGCGATGGCTTTCTTAGCGTTCTCTCCACTAGCTTCAAATCTAGTTAGCACCAAAAATTCATATTGTTATGGGTAATTAAATAATGTTGTTTCGTCAAATACTTTTTGACGATAATTACCTATAGTTGTTTCTTAAACCTAAAATACTCTATAATCAATCTATATATGTGTATTTCGTATAGAGTATGTAGTGTTCTAGAGCTAGTAATAAGCATAGGCTCTAGTGCTAGGGGGTAGGTAGTTGCTTAATTGGCGTGGTATAGCGAAGTCTATTGGTGGGTTAGAGGGTATACTCGGTGTTTTAATGTTTAGTGTTCCATTAATTGATGTTATTACAGGAGACCCTATATCAATGCCTTTCCTTATAGCAGGAGCTATACTTATACTAGTTGGAGTTGCTTCAGAAAAACTTACTGCACAACCCTTGTCTCTACAGGATAGTCTTGTTGTTGTATCTCTTGCGTGGCCCCTGATTTCTCTGGAAGGAGCCATCGTCTTAATGTATACTATTAATGTATCGTTTATAGATGCTTGGTTTGAGAGTATAAGTGGTTTTACAGGAACAGGTTTTACTGTTCTACAAGGACTGGATACTATGAAACCATCTATTGTTACTTGGAGGAGTATTATGCAATGGAGTGGAGAATTAGGATTCGTTGTATTCGCTATGGTTATATTCCCTTATTTCTACCATATAGGTAGAGGAGCTTATGGTGTTGAGAGACCTGTTAAAATTGAAGCGTCATTCTACAAAACAGCTAAGCTATTAATAAGAATATACCTTGTACTAACTATAGCTGGTTTAATATCATATCTATATACTGGCATGAACTTATACGAAGCCTTCAACCATATACTAACAACTATAGCTACAGGCGGTATGTCAACATATGATGCTGGTTACCAAGTTATATTTGAACGCGCTCCACTAACATATGTACCTGTAATGATATTCATGTTTATTGGTGGAATGAACTTTTATGTAATAGCCAGAGTGTTTAAAGGTGAGATAAAGATTTTGTTGAAGAGCGAGGAATTCAAGGCTTATGTATATTCAATGGTCTTCTTAACAGTATTGACTATATTATCCTACATATATGTTGAAGGGAAAGACCTTATCTACTCTATTGTTGCTGGAAGCTTCAACTTTATATCTGGTATGACTACTACTGGCTATAGTATTGGTTCTATAGGAGAATTAGCCGATACTACTAAAGCAGTTATTATAGCGGGAATGTTTATTGGGGGAATGATGTTTTCTACAGCTGGAGGTATAAAGGCTATAAGATTACTAATAGTGTTTAAGAAGTTAAAGGACGTAGCTGTTAAATCAGTTTTAGCAGCTCCTATTGAGAAGAGAATGTCTATTGATGGATCACCTCTTTCTGAGAGCGAGCTATCACAGGCACTCCTCTTCATAATACTTCATGGTACAATGATATTCTTTGGAGCACTATATATGAGTAGCCTAGGCTATAGCTTCATAGATACATTATTTGAAGCTACATCGGCTGCCGGATGTGTTGGATTAAGTACGGGAGTAGTATCTCCACTAGCTCCTGTAGGAGTAAAGATAACTATAATGATACTAATGCTTCTAGGGCGTCTAGAGTATGTACAGCTAATTCTATTGATAGCGTATGTGACTGGTAGAAGAGCATTGAAAATGCTTTATTAGCTAACTTGCTTATTCTATACTAGCTAGTAGTTACTCGAATTCCATGAATAGCCTGTGCTACAACGCAGTCATTATATATTCCCTCATTAAGATAGAGTATAGAGGAGGTAAATAACTTCAAAGAATTAGCTGAGTAGATTGTGTATAAATAGTATGGAGGTTGTATATTGAGAATACTTATAATTGGTGGAGGGGCTGTTGCAGAAGAACTTTTATCTAGACTAAATCTTAAAGAACATGAAGTAATAGTTGTTGAAAAAGATCCTTCTAGGCGTAAGGACCTGGCTCTAAAGTATGACGTATACGTTATTGACCGTGATGCAACAGATGTATCTCTCTATACATCAGATGTTAGAATGGATGATATAGACGTTGTTATTGCGTTAACTGGTAAAAACGAGATTAATTTATTCGTACTAGCGATAGCTAAGATGTATAATGTGCCTTTTAGAATAGCTAAAGTAACTGATGTAAGAATTGCAGAATTATTGATAAACTTAGGGCTTGGAGTACCTATTTGTCAGCCATCGCTTGTAGCAACTATGATAGCTAATTATCTACAGTCTATAAGAGAGCCTTATACACTAGGTACTTTCGGCGAATATAGTTTATACTTGATTACACTGGCCGATACTGATAGAGCTAATGGATTAAAGATTTCTGAACTAGGATTACCTGAAGACGTTAAAGTCATACTTTTATTCGATGGTTCTCAAATATACTATCCTGTAGAAGATACTTTATTGAAGAGTGGGTACCAATTACTAGTACTAGCTAGATCGCCTGATGTAGTGAAATATTTTAAGGGTTGATGAAAGTGGAGTTTAATTTCACACTCCCGCCTTTAACTCCAACACTAGAGTTTCTAGCCCCAGTCATAATATCGTTGCTAATACTGTTTATAGCAAGAATATTGATTGGTAGACTAATAACCACTTTATACAATAGAGGGATCATTGGTATAGGGACGCGTATAACGTTATTTAGAATACTTGATACAGCCTCCATAATAATAGCTATACTCGTTATTGTACAAGCGTATACCGCTGCTTTAACGGTATATGTAGTAGTGTTTTTAATTGCTGTATTAATAGTGACTATGTTCTTCTATGAAATAAGAGGGTTTACAGCATATATTTCTCTTCAACTACTGAAGTATATTAAAGGACGTTATCTAGAAATAAGACTCCCTAATCAATTTAAACCAATATATGGGCGTATAGTGTCTATGGAGCCTTTTTCAACAACTATAGAAGACGTCTATGGCAATAGAGTTTTTGTCGCTAATTCGCTATTAGTAAATGCTGTTGTAAGAGAAACTGTTCCATCTATTCCAATAAAGATAACACTACGTATATCAGGAGAAGATTCTCTAAGAAACGCTATAGATAAAATCATTGATGTATTCAAGCATGGGTTAATCAATGTATTTAGAATAAATGAGTCACAAGTAGTTATTGAAAAAGTTACAAAAGATAGTGCTGTAGTAACCATTAATGCTATAGCTTTATCTCTACCAATTAGATTATCGGATATAACTAAACTACTTGATGTATTACGTGGAGAACTAAGTAGTTATGAACCAGTTATAGAAATAAGTTATTAAATAAACGTTACTTGATTAATTCTCCCCTTAAATCATAGAATGTATAATCAGTTACACGTACTTTAACCCATTTACCGAAGGCTAGATTATCCGTGGAATTCATTATAATTACAGGTGTGTAGTTAACTAGTCTTCCCACATAATTTCCTCTATGATATTCAGTAATAAACGCTGTAACTATTTTCCCATAATATACACTATGTTTCTTTCTACCAATTTCATCAATTACTTCAAGTATTTTCTTCATACGCTTCTTCTTTACTCTAGAACTTATTTGCGGCAGTTTAGCTGATAGAGTATTTGGTCTTATAGTGTATTGTGCTACATGGACTCTATCAATCTCGAGTTCTCTAAGGACATTAAGTGTTTCATTGAAATCATCATCATCTTCTCCTGGATGACCGACTATTATATCTGTTGCAATAACTATATCGGGTATTTTCTTACGAAGCTCTTTTACTATTTCTATGTATTCTTCGACAGTATATTGTCTATTCATGATCTTCAATACTTTATTGCTTCCGCTTTGTAGAGGTATATGTAGGAATTTATAGATTCTAGGATGCTTTATAACATTGATTAACTTATCTAGTATTGGCTTTAATGTATTTGGATTCATCATACCGATTCTAATCATATAGTTTCCTGGTAATTCAATGATTTTCTCTAAGAGCTCTGGAAGTACTTGATTAGAATACAGGTCTAGTCCGTAGGCTGCTGTATCTTGTCCAGTCAACTCTATTTCTACAGCTCCTTTCTCTACAAGTTTTTTAACTGTATCAACTACTGCATTAATTGGGTAACTTACTAGTTTTCTACGAGCATTCTTTACTATACAGAAACTACAGTTTCCAAGACAACCCTCTTGTATTGGTACAACACCTATTCTATTATCCATCCATACTCCAAGTATGCTCCTATCTCTCTTACCTTGTAGAAGTATTGTTTTTCCAGGGGATTCGACTGCAATGTATATTTTTGATACATTTTGTGGTGATACAAGGCTTGCATTAGGAGCTATCTTTGATACAATATATGGTTCTGCTTTAGCTAGACAACCAGCAACGATCAATTTCTTCCCAGTCTTTACTGCAGTATCGTATAAATTCTTTATTCTATAGAGCATTCTCTGTTCAGTCTCCATTCTAACAGTACAAGTATTGATTATTATTGTATCAGCTAACGCTATATCATCAACTATACTATGGCCTCTCCCCGCCAACACAGTCTTCATAATATATGTATCTCCGTGGTTCAGCGCACATCCATAGGTTTCTATATATACTCTAGCCATACATGTATACCCGTGTTATCTATCTAACCGAAACATAGAATATACTCTTCCCCCCTAAATCCTATCCGGTAAACAAGAATTGAGTGGGGTACAAGGATATGGCTAAGAAAGTTATAGAGTATAGTTATGAGGAACTGCTTGATAGAGCATATTCTAGAATACCTAAGAAAGCTATAGGTAAAGAAACGTTTGAGATACCTAGAGCAGAAGTATTGTTGGTCGGTGGAAAAACCATTATACGGAACTTCACTAGTATAGCAGACATACTTAATAGAGATCCAAAGTTACTGATGAGGTATTTTGTGAAAGAACTAGCAGTACCAGGCACAATTGATGAGTCGGGGGCATTGATTCTACAGGGAAGGTTTTCATCAACTATAATAAATACGTTAATAAATAGATTCGTGAAAACATATGTTATATGCCCTACATGTGGCAGTAGATTTACTGTACTAGAGAAAATAGGTAAGGTATTCAAGCTAAAATGCCTTGCCTGTGGCGCAGAAACTACTTTGAAAGCTTTTTAAAGATAGTATGCAACTACCTAAACACTTCTCTCCTCCACTTCACATAGAGTATAGTAGATAGTGCTAGTATCGAAATAGTTGGTATAAATGTCAGTACTGTAACAGGCCAGAAACTCTGAGATTTCCCTGTCGCTACATAATCGAAATACCATTGTACATATGAGAATATGAAGAATGGTACACCAAATATGCCGAAGAGAATCGATAAGAGCAGCTGCATTTTATGTATTTTATCTTGATACCTAGTCATTATTGTATAGTTTAGGGACTCGAGTTTTCTCTCTACACTAGATAATAGCTTGGGTATATTGAATACATTCATTGATTTATAGAAGATTTCTCTTATATCATTATCAACTATGAAATAATGGTTCTCAACAAGATCAGATACTCTACTTAAGATCAACCTTAGATTAGCTAGTTCACCCAAGTCCTTTGGCCTTTTATGAGCGAATACGTGTTCAAGTACTCTTAGTGTATGTTTTAAGTGAATGAGCAGCTCTAATGCAGTTAAGTGTTTAACTCTAATCCTTAAACCTACATCAGTTGCTCCAAGGTATTTCTTAGATATAGCTACTACGTGAGTACTGTACTCAGAGAGTAGAGCTAATACTCTAGTTACATTAACTTTATTCAATGGCTTAGAGACAAGTTCTCCTATATTAGGAGTTGGTATGTAGTAGAACGACTTAATTATTACTCTACGAGCTACATCTCGTGATAAAAGTCTCCTAGTTCCATGTAGTATAGCGTACAACTGTATAGCGTATCTATTGATTATATCGTTTACTCTCAAACCTTTTTTGCGGAGTTCCGTGAATACTACAATATATCTCGTATCCCATGGGAGTCTCGTCAGCTTCTCTAGATCGAGTATATCTGTAGCCTTATACCCCCTTAGCTTCTTTACAAGATAGTATTTGATGTATGTTGTATAGATTTCTAGTACTTCTTGTATCCTTAGTTTTACAGATACTCTTCCACTACTTTCTTCTTCGGCTCTTGGCTTACTAGTCCTTAGATCTATCCATTTATAGTAGACGTTTCTATGCATAGAAACTTTTACTCCTTCTACTTCAAGTAAGTACCTAATCTTGAGTATATCTGTTGAAGTCAACGGCATATCTCTAATAGGTATTGTTAGAGTTAATACAAATACTCCATTCCTATTTACATAGAGTTCTAGATAACCTCTCAACAAATGTATTTTAGTCTTTATTTTATCACTAAACTCGCTTAAGTCAAATAGTATTTCTCCCAAGAATATTCTTGAATATTCTTTCCTCTGAAGATACTCTATACTAAACAGTACTGAATCAGTTATAGCTCTTGATCTAATGTGCTGCTCTATATCTTTAGGTATAGTATTTGATCTAATACATACTGGTTTTATCCAAACACCTACACCATCTACTGTTTTCCATCCCTTCTTCACCCAGTTCTTCAACTCTCTTATGGGCACGAAATAGAGTGCTGCACAAACTGATTCTCTAGAGAATCTCTCGTATAATACACTAGTTGCTCTTTCAACATCTACTTCAAATCCTACGTCGAATCCAACTAGATAGTGTAGGTCGATATACTCTGTCTCTAATACTTCAACAGGTTTTCTTACAATAACTTGTTTTACTCCTTCAATACTTCTCCTCTCCTTCTTTAGTACTTTGTCTCCCTCTATACTCATTTCTATAACCTCTTCTGATACATTACTTTTCTCCATATACCATTAAATCTATAGGTTACTCTTATAATTATGGTATGTTGAATGCATTGTTGATTAATGGAAATAGTAGTGCATATTAAAGGTTAGTTTTAAGAGGGAGTTTATGGAGAGTAATTTATTCATAGATGTATAGAGTCTATCATTGGATGTATATGGGAAGAATGGTATGGAGTATAGGTTCAGTATTAGTGATGAACTAGTGTATGTTAATGAATACTCTTATGAAGAAGAGCATGTTGTAGCTATTTGTGATAAGGATTTACTGGGGAAGACGCTTGTTGAAGGAGAGAGACGATTTTATGTTGACCCAAACTTCTATGGTGGTAGACTTGTTAGTATTAGAGAAGCTATTAGATTGTTAGAAGTATGTAGTATAGCTAATTTAGTTGGTGAAAAAATTGTTTCAGCAGCTATTAAACATGGATTTGTTCATCCAGAGGCTGTTATAACTATAGATGGAGTACCTCATGCACAGATAATTAGGATGTAGTGGGATTATGAGGTATTGTTTTAAGTGTGGTAGGAGAGAAGATAGTGAAACACCTTTAATTAATGGCTTGTGCCCTGATTGTTATCTCAAATACCGTGGAGTAGTTAAGCAGACTCCTGTATTTGAAATAGTTGTTTGTAGTAAGTGTGGTTCTTGGAGATTCCGCGATAAATGGTTGCCTCCAGCGAGTATAGAGGATATATTGAGAAGGCTTATTCTTGAATACCAGCGTCATTTTGTAAATAGTGAAGTAACTATTGCTGAAGTAGATGAAATAACTAGCGAGTATAGAGTAAACAAGAACTTCTACGAAGCAATAGCTAGAGCTCATGTAATTCTTGGAGAAAAAGTTGTTAGAAAAACAAGTTTTGGCGTAAGGTATAGGATTATTAAAACAGTTTGCCCGCACTGTATGAGGAAAGCAGGTAAAGTATTTAACGCTATTGTACAAGTAAGGAGTGCTCGTGGATACTTGAGCGATGAAGAGAAAATGTATGTGAGGAAAATTGTTTCTGACCCAGTTTTAGCCGAGGATATAGTTGATATTATTGAGAACAAGAATGGTATAGATATAAAGATGATTACTCCAGTACTAGCTAGAAGAGTTGCTTCAATAATAAGTAGAGATCGTGGAGCAAAAGTTATTGAGACATTTAAAGTAAGAAAATACGATCCCTCTAGAGGCAAGGTAAAAGGTGTAACTACATTTTCGGTGAGACTACCGGATCTCAAGAAGGGAGATATAGTGTCTTATAATGGAGTATACGGTGTTGTAGAAGATATACGTAGCAATAGAGTTAGCGTAATTGATTTATCAACTGGTGAAAGAAAGCGTTTCAACATAGACGATTACTGGAGTGGTAGAATAAATAGAGAAGAAGATGTAGAAGAAAAAACATATGTAGTTGTAGCTAGAGATTCATCAACAATCTATGTTATCGATGAAGAAACAGGTTCTATGAACGAGTATCCTCGTCTCGCAAACCTTAATAATGTTAAAGAAGGTGATAAAATTAAAGGGTATAAGATTAAAGGCAGACTGTATATGACAAGAACCTAAAACAGGTGATCGATGCTGCCTAAAAAGAAGAAGAAAAGAGGTTTTGAAGAAAAGCCCAAGGAACCTCCATTGCCTGATGAAGGACAAGTTATTTGTGGCGTTATAAGGCTTGTTGGAGGAGATCATTTAGTAGCTAAGTGTCTTGATGGAGAAGAAAGAATGATTAGAATACCCGGTAGATTTAGAAGACGTATGTGGATGAGGGAAGGAGACATTATATTAGTTGCTATATGGGACTTTAACCCTAGGAAGGGAGATGTAATATACCGTTATGATAGAGGTGAAGTACAGAAGTTACTTGATAAAGGAGTTCTACCAAGGGAATTTCTTGAAGCTTTGAGTGAATACATATGAATTCCATTGACGAAGACAAAATATTTTCTTCTCCACGTATCCGTAGGTATGAGAAGAGGATTAAAGATAGTGAATTATTTGAGACTGTTGAAGAAGTATTTGATTATTTTACTGTAAAATCTCTTTATGAATTAATGCGTAGAAGGATTTTGAAGAGAATGAATGGAGTAATAAGTAGTGGTAAAGAAGCTAGAGTATACCTAGGCTACGGATATAATGGGGAAAAATATGCTGTAAAAATATACTTAACAGCTACAGCTGAGTTTAGGAAGGGAATACTAAAGTATATTATCGGCGATCCTAGGTTTGAAGGACTTCTCCCCAGGGATACTAGGAAACTAATTTATTTATGGACTAGGAAGGAGTTTAGAAATTTAAAGAAAATGTATGAGAATGGTGTATCTGTTCCTAAGCCTATTGCAGTATATAATAACGTACTTGTCATGGAGTTTATAGGTGTAGAGGATAAGAGGGCTCCACTACTCATTGAAGTCTGGGATGAACTTAGTGAAGAAGACTTACTCTATATTTTTGACCAAATAATTGATAATATGAAGAAGATATACTGTAGAGCTAAACTTGTTCACGCCGATATGTCTGAGTATAATGTAATGGTTAGAGAAGATTTGTCTATTGTAATAATTGATGTAAGCCAAGCTGTTCATATAGAGCATCCTAATGCCATGGACTTCCTTGATAGAGATATAAGGAATATACACCGTTTCTTCTATAGAGAAGCGGGGTTGGAGGATATACCTAGTGTAAATGATTTAAAGAATATGGTGGTAAACTGTGGCGCATGAAGAAAAAGGACACTTTATAATGGGTGTAACTAGGCTTTATGAGAAAATACCTATTGATAGAATAGGTGTATTGATAGGGCATGATGGTAGAGTTAAAGAGGAAATTATGAAGAGAACGAATACAAGGATTACAGTAGATTCTACAACTGGTACTGTAGTAATAGAGCCTGCATCACCTAGTACTACAGCACTACAGTTGATGAAGGCTAGAGATATTGTGAGAGCTATAGCTTATGGATTTAGTCCTGAACGTGCAATGAGGCTATTGGATGAAGACCAGGTTTTAATTGTAATTGATTTAAAACAGTATATAGGTGATAAACCAAATCATATTCAGAGGATAAAGGGTAGGATAATTGGTGAAGGAGGTAAAGCTAGACGTACAATAGAGGAAGTTACGGGCACTTATATATCGATATATAGGGAGTACGTTGCTATAATTGGGGACTTCGAATCAGCTAATATAGCTAAAGAAGCTATAGAAATGCTTATTCAAGGAAGACAACATGCTACAGTATATAGGTTCTTAGAGAGAGAAATGTATTTAGAGAAAAGACGTCGTATGAGGGAATTGTGGAGGAAGCCCTATTGATTCTTCTCTACTAGCCAATCAATAAATTTCCTGGCTCTAGCCATAACATATGCTCTACTATATAATGTTTGCTTCAATATAATATCAGAAGAAAATAGCTCCTCATACATTGTATCACCACGTGGCCTCCATATTTTTAAGGGGTATGTGTAGATACAGTAGTGTTTAGCCTTCAATAGTATTCTTGTATATTTCTTTAATTCATTAAATAAGACTGTATAGTCCTTATCGTTTCTTCCTAGAACTTTTATTACTTCGCTACATGATAGTTTTTCGCCTATACTAAGGTTTTTCCTTTTAAATGCTCTAGTTAAGTGAGCATTGTATTTGTACTCTATAATGATTCTACAAAAGTCTTCTTTATCTAAGAAGTCTAGTTTGTGTAATTCTATACTCTTGGAATGGTCTATGAGCATATGACCTAGTATACCCCAGTATCTGTCTCCCACTTTATCTTGTTGTATCTCTTTGAATGTTCCTACGAAGAATATTATGAAGTCCTTCTTTTCTCTGAGTAGACGTATTATAGGGTAGGGTTTCCAGTATTCACCGTAAGTTCCACTATAGAAGTCGGGGTCTATGTGTATCTTTATTTCTGGTATTTCTTTATGTATAGTGAATACGTTATAGTTCTTATAAGTCTCTAGTATTTTGGGTAAGCACAGATGTTCTTGAGTACCTAGACTATAGCATAGGTCATCTGGTGTATAATAGTCTATTTCCCTAGGTAAAGGTATCCAGTACATTCTCTTATTATCACCGGAAACTATTACCGGAGAAGCACCCTTTATCCAGGGAGTTACAGTATTTACTCCTACATGATACGTTAATGCTATATCTTCGTTGTTCAAGTACTCTAGTACTTTCTCTAAACAAGCAAAAGGATCACATTGTCTAAAAACTAGCGGAGGAACAATACCTCCTAACCCCCTCTCGATGCGGGCCTTATCAACATTCTCTAATTCAGCAATAATTTAATCCCCGGGTTCCTTCTTCATCGGGGCCCTACTACTTACTAACACATACTACAATATATCTATACCTGATCTGCAAACAATAACTGCTCTACAATACTCTAGAACTAGACATTATTTTAAGCATGAATGTTAGAAGTGGCGCCGGGGCGGGGATTCGAACCCCGGACCACCGGGTTCCCACACCAGGCTAGGCGAACCCGCGGTTTCTGTAGGACGGCCGCCACCCAGTTCCAGGATTTCATAAATTGTTTAGGGGGTTAAAAGCATTTTCAAATACCTTTGCATATAATAATCATTAATGGCTTCTGTATCACAATTAAATTCTCAACGTGTATACATTTAACCATATGAGAAGAATATAATGGGAGAAAACTGGGTGGCGGCCGTCCTTTAACAGCCCGGCGCTCTACCTGGCTGAGCTACCCCGGCTCTAGGGAATATCTACGGGTTAGAGAGCTTTTATTTATTTCGTTATAGGTTGTTTAATCTCGTGTGTTTTCTTTGAGGAATAGCGTCATTCTTCTTAGGTCTTCTTTAAACCCGAGTTTTTCATATAGTTTTATTGCAGGAGTATACGTTGATAGTACGTATAGTTCAATGCATTTCGTTCCTTTAGTCTTCATTCTCTCTAATGCTTCCTCCAATAACCTCCTACCTATACCTCTTCGCCTCCATGACGGTCTAACGTATAAATCGTGTATTAATCCACAACCATATCTAGTCTTTAATGGCTTTCTCCTTATAAACTCATATAGTATGTATCCTACAAACTCATTATCTTCAATAGCTACTAGTACTTCTCCTTCCCCACTCTCTATGAGGTTATTTACAAAGTTCATCCACGTTCGTACATTTTCTTCTGTAGGCAATATCCTTCTATCACTACCTACAGGGTCTTGTATGAATTCAATCCATAGTTTAGTCAATAAACTTATTTCATTAGCTTCTATAGGTCTTATAATGACCATGTGATATTCACCAGAGCTACTATATAGAACTACATCGTTTTAATATATCATAGACTTATCTAGTAATTCATCTAGAGTTTCTATAGATTTCAATACTCCTATTAATTTACGTGAATCAAGTTTCTTCGTGTGTATAAGATAGTCTATAGTTCTAAGGAATACTTCTTGTTCATAAGATTCTATACTACATCCCCGTTGCCTAAGGTATTCTTTTACAGCTTCTCTATACCTATACTTATGGAATATTATAAGGTATGATGAAATAACAGTTCCTGTTCTACCACATCCACCTAGGCAGTGCACATATACTCTATGTTCTTGTCTTAAATGGTAATCTATGGCTTCTAGTGCTTTCCCTACATTATATATAGGTTCTACGTGGAGATTCCTAATTGGATAATGGTATACATATAATGTACTATTAGATCTAACAACTACTCTACGAGTTAGTGATACAACAACCTCTGGGTCAATAGCCTCAACTAAATAAGGTGGGCCTCCATATAGGTTATTATATTTAAACACGTTTTCTCCATATTCAAACAAATTATTACACCTGGTATAGTAAATACATATTAGGTGGAAGCTATTAAGATGTATAAAATCCTCTGGATTATAGCTATAGTGTTTGTTATAGCTATAGCTTTGTATTTAGCAAGTATAATGTTTTATGAAGGAGGTACTAGTGTTAGAGAAACTATTAGAGAAACATATAGTTATCCAGAAACAACTATAGTAGGCAATATAGTGTATCTTCCACTACCTAATAGAGTAACTAATATGAGTATTGAAGAAGCTCTATTGCTTAGAAGGAGTTTAAGAGACTATACAAGCGACCCTATTACTATAGAGCATCTCTCTATGATACTATGGGCTGCCCAAGGAATCTCTAATACTAAATGGGGCTTTAGAACTGCGCCAAGTGCTGGAGCAACTTATCCTCTAGAAATATACGTTGTAGTTGGAGATGAAAAAGTATTGATTAAACCAGGAGAGTATCTTAGAGCAGGAGTATACAAGTATAATGTGAAAACACATAGTCTCCTCCTCATTAAAGAAGGAGACTACCGTAATGACCTAGCACGAGAAGCATTAAACCAGGAATGGGTTGCTGAAGCAGCCGTTAACATAGTTATATGCGCTGTGTATGAGAGAACTACGAGTAGGTATGGCGAACGAGGTATAAGGTATGTGCATATAGAAGTAGGTCATGTAGGACAAAACATATACTTGATGGCTACAGCACTTGGTTTAGGGACTGTTGCAGTTGGAGCATTCTTTGATGATGGAGTAGCTAGAGTTATTAATGCGCAAGAGAATGAGCGCCCTCTCTACATAATGCCTATAGGAGTTCCAGTAAAACCCTATTACACGACGTTTGATGAAATAAACAAGTACTACATAGCTAATAGAGAGTGAATAAAACATGGTGTTGTACAAGAAGTTGATACTCTACATAGTAGAAGCATCGTCCATACCACTACTCCTTTTATCCATAGTCATGGTTTTAAGTGGATACGGTATGCTTAAGCCATGGATTGTAGAAGACCTTACACTTGGTATATTAAGCTATAGTGTTTCTGCTAGAATACACACAGATAAAATTATTAGATCGAGTTTCTCAATACTATTGATAATTCATTCAATAACAGGTAGCTATGTATTAATTGATAGAAGAATTCGTTTCAAGAAAATAAACTATATCCTTAAAGCCTTATCTATAATCGTATTATTGTATGTTCTAGCAATTATTATAATATGTGAAATAACTTAGATAATGTATGGAAAAACAATAATTATTTAACAGGTGCTAGTATGAATAGAGACATATTATCCTATTTAGAAGATTATCCACCTAGGTATGCTCCTGAATGGGGAAGTGGAGGGATTTTCGGCTTAAAATACTATAGAGGTGTACTCTACTATACAGTTGCTTTTGAAGCAATTTCTAGGTTTATAGATAGAGATAGAATTGTAGAGTATAGGTATGAGCTCGTTGGAGGAAAACCTGTTTCTGGCGGAGACACTTATAATGCTGTCGAAGCTGTTGATGACAAGATATACTTTGGCGGATGGGTTCATGCACCAGCTATTCATACTGGTAGACTAGGTAGTGGAGGAACTATATCGTTTACAAACAAGTATAGTCATGTACATGCATACAGTATTGATGAAGGAAGGACAGAGCTTCTATGGAAAGAAAGCTTACACGATGAAAAGAAATGGGTTGGAGAAGTATCCGATATAATATATGATCCTGTTAACGATAGACTTTTACTAGCTAGAGGAGATGGGCACGAGAATCTCGGCATATATGCACTAGATAGAAATACTCACAGAATAACGAGGTTGGCAGGAAAGCCTGTTCTAAAAGGAGCACATTTCTTTGACTATGTATGCTTTGGAGCACATTCTTATCCTGAGGGATTGGAGGGTATATACTGCATAGACTTAGTAGAAGATAAGACTGTTTATAAGGATTATTCGAGAAAGGATATAGATTCTATGAGTATTGATGGAGATAGTGTATTGATGCCTCAAGTAGGTACAGCTATTTCAAGCTATAGTAGATTCTTCTTATTTACTAAAGGAGGTGTTTTTATAGGGAATCCAGTTGAGGAATCCATTGAACCAATGAAGTTCATTAGATTATTTGATTTCGTTGAAAATCTCTACGGGCCTCTAAGAACTATGGCCAAACCCTTTGGAGGAGGAATACTAGTTGCCTATAACTCATACACTCATGGATTCTTGCATACAGGTAATCCAGAACTCTATAGTAGGAGCAAGATACTGAATACTATTGTAGGTCCCTCTGTTCTAGTCTACATAACTCCTTCAACAACAAAAATAGTTGGAGCATATGGTGCTAGAATAACAGGGTTTGAGAGAATAGGGGATAGACTAGTAATTGCTGTTAATAATATGGCTAATTTAGGTGAACTCGATGCTACACCAATTGATATAGGGTATAGAAGTTTCTTGATAGAACCTACTGATATAGTAAATAGGCCGCCACCGCCGATAACATATAGTGTTCCAGGCTATCTCGTAGACACTAATACTTTCGGTGGAATACCATTAACTGGATATAGAGAACCATCTATGATAGTGTATGCTTCTAAAGAAAATAAGCTCTATATAAACTCCTATACTATAGATTTGCCCACTGATAACATTATTATTACTAGAGATGTAGTAGATCTAAAGCCCGGCCTCAACAAGATTTCTCTAGAAGACTATAGAGGCCTAATAGTATCGTTTAAACTAAGGAAAACAGATGATAAAGCATCTATGAAGATAATATTGCAGTGAATACAAGTAGTTCCTGTATTTTAGGGTGATCATGTTCTATTCTAAGCATATAATTTATAGAGTCCTTCCGATGAGGCTCTTCTTATAATTTCTATAACATCTTCATCTGTTAGGTCATACCATAGATTATATGCATCTGCTACAGCGTAGGGTGGACGCCTTAAATTGACTATGAATACTTTATCTACTTCTTTAGAAACCATTTTAGCTCCACCAGAACTAGATGTAGGAGCTGCAACATATATTCTTGATACACCTATTTTCTTTAGAAACTTTATACACGCCAACATAGTGTATCCTGTTGCAATACCATCATCTACAATCACTACTTCGTAGTCTCTATGAACTCTATACTCTATTGAGCCTCTGATTCTCTTAGTTCTTTCTACGACATACTCGTGTACTTTAGAAATTATTTCTTCAAGTACTTTATCTGTATAGCCTAAGTAGTAATAGGCAATGTATTCATCGTATACATAGCTTCCATCAATAGCTACTGCGCCAAAACCAGCTTCTGTAGTCCATGGATACGTTATCTTCTTAACAACTACTACATCAAAATTAATCCTTAATTCTTTAGCAACACTATAGGCTACTGGAACTCCTCCAGCAACTAGTCCAAACAATACTGTTTTTTCTTTATCAATGAATTTATTGAGTAGTATAGAAAGTATCTTGCCGCCATGTATTCTATCGTTGAATACATGTTCTCTCCAGCTCATATCATTACAGTATACTATGTTTTCATCATATACTATGTCTGAACACGGCTTACTAGACAATTGTTTAGCACCCAATTACTCTATTGTATTTACTGTTAGGATAGATTTTTGGTTTAGTTGTTAACTAGATTATTAAATGGTGTTGGATATGAGGATAGGTATATACGGTTTTGGCAGTATTGGTAGGCTTATTGCTAGAAAAGCTATTGAACGTGGATGGGAAGTAGTTGGTGCTGTTGATGTACGAGAGGATCTTGTTGGGAGAGATATTGGGGAGATCCTGGGTATTGGTGAATATGGTGTAAAAGTCTCTAGAAACCCAGATTCTCTAGCTACAGCTGATGTAGTTATTCATGCTACTAGTAGTTTCTTAGATAAAGTATATGATCAATTGATTAGTATAGTGAAGCTGGGAGTAGATGTAGTATCTACTTGTGAGACTCTAGCTTATCCATTCTATAGATACCCTGTTCTCTCTCGTATGCTTAATGAAGAAGCTTTAAGGTATGGTGTTACAGTAATTGGTACTGGAATTAACCCTGGTTTTCTACTAGATACACTCTTAATAGTATTGTCTACGCCATTCACAGTAGTTAAGAGAATAAGAGCTGTGAGAAGCGTTGATGCAGGGAAACGTAGGGATAGTTTTAAGAAAAAGATAGGTATAGGACTCGATCAATCTAGAGTAATTGAAATACTTGGGAAAAAAGAAATTACAGGTCATGTAGGCTATGCTGAATCAGTTTATCTAGTAGCTGATGCAGCTGGTGTAGAACTCGAAAAAGTTGTTGAAGGACAGGAGCCTATTGTAGCCGATGAAGACGTAGTTTATGGTGAAACAACTGTTCCTAAAGGAAAAACACTGGGTCTAAGAGGATATGGGTCGGGGTGGATTAATGGACGGGAAGTTATACGTATAGAATTCATTGCTTACCTAGGAGCTAGAGATTACGAAGAAATAGTTATCGAAGGTGATGAATACAGTATTAAATGGACTAGTACTGGAACACCTGGTGATACAGGTACAGCAGCAGTTGTTTTAAATATTGCCGGAATAATTAACGATCTTCCGGCTGGGCTCCTTACAATGTCAGATATACTGCCGTTTAAACCCTTTATTAAACCATAGAATGAAGTGAAATATAGAAGAAAAATATTTTTACCAATTTTTATTGAAAGTCCTTCTACTTTCTTCCCATAAACTTTGATATTAGGTCTATGAAGGGAGGTAATGCTCTTGTTTGTAGGTATAGTCTTCCAGGTCCTTCTACTTCTATGACTATACCTTCTCCTCCAAGAATAAATGACTTTAATCCACCAAATTTTCTTACTCTCCAATTCATTCCCTCTTCCATTGCAACGAAGTGGAAGTTGTCTACAATAACTCTTTCTCCTGGAGGCAAATCTATTCTTTCTATACCTCCATAGCTTGTTACCCATACTCCTCCTTTGCCACTTATTTTTAGCCAGAACAATTCTCCTTCAGCCAATAATCCTCTGAATCCACGCCATGCTACACCAACATCTATGTTTCCATGATGAGCTAGATAACTAGTATCTTGGACAAGTAGTCCTCTCCCAGGCTCTATTGTTACATACTCTATATCGCCTGGGAGACTTGGTGCAAGCCAGATTTCTCCAGGAGCTCTAGCTATATATGTGTTCATGAAAAGACTTTCTCCTCCTAGGACACTCCTCATTAAACCTTTAAGCAATCCTCCTCCAGTATGTGTTTTTACTTCGATTCCACTGCTCATGAAGACCATTGCTCCTGGCTCGGCTGTAATGCTTTCTCCTTGATTAAGCCATATTTTTAGAAGAGAGTAAGATGGCTTATTAGCTACTTCCCACTTCAATTCTAGATCCTCCTTCTATTCCTTACCTACTACTGTATAGTTGGATAATATATTAGTTTTGACAAATACATTGAATTCAAGCTAAGTATATACTGGTGTTAAACCATAGGTACTAGTGGAGAAAACATCTACTAAGCGGGCATAGTAATGCCTGGCTATAAAGATGTTTTACTTGGCTTGATAGCTGCTCTACTAGTAATATATGTTACAGTATCTATAGTTACTGACATAGGCTTACCCGATATAGTGAGTAGAGGTAGTTCATACAAAACTCCTCCAGTTAAATGTATATACACGTATGCCGACGATAGACAATGGAGTATAGTTGTAGTTATAGAGAATACTTATTGTTGTAGCAATATAATTGTTACCAATATATTGATTAATAGTAGGGAAATAAGCTATTATAATGCTACAGTAGAGCCTATGCTACCCTATACTATACCCTATGGAGAACAAACGAAGATCATAGTTAAGGTACCAAGTAAAGAGTTTTTGCCGGGGCAAATAATTGCATTAACTATAGTATTAGGTGGGTATAGTCAACAATATGTTATTAAGCTACAATAGATTCTTCTCCGGCATACCCTTGGCTTATTCCTAGACTAAATACTCCTTCTTCACTACCTAGTCTTGCAGTAGATGCTTCTAGGTACTCTATCCTTGATTCAATACTCCTAAGATCAACTTCTAAAGTACCGATCATTGTCCTTAGTATTCTATTCTCGATCTTGAGTTTATTGATTTTATTCTCTATTCTATGGTTTAAATATAGTGTTGTTATGGCTGCTGATATTATTGACGCTACTGCTATCTCAAGAACTACTTCAAACATTTCTTCACCCAACTAAAATAGTAGTTTTCTAACAAGGTTTATAATTAACAGGATTCTATGCAGAACCGTTGATGTCTTGGGCAAAAATAGTTTTGTATAGCAAGTGTTAATGTATTTAGGTTTTCACAGTATAGTCTAGACTTGTGTTGACAAGCATTTTGATCTAAGGACTTTATTTATTTGAGTAAATTAAATATTTTCTTCTTTTAATAAAAGATTAGGCTCCTCTTGTCCTCATAATCATTCTTCTACCCATTACAACCCAATACTCTACTTCTACTCCTGGCTTTAGTTTTTCAGCTAATTCTGTATCACTTGGTTTTTCTACTTCAAATGTATCAAATGTCTCCATATCCATTATTTGTACGCTATCACCCATATCAGCTATTACTTGTCCTATGCGTTTGTCTATAATTGGTACTTCTACTCTCTGATCTACAGGAGCTACTAGAGTCTTCTTTGACCCTGTGAATAAACTTATTGCTACTACATGTGCTTTAGCGCTTCCATGTTTTCCTGTCTTAGCTTTACTCATTTCAACTATTTTACATGGTTCTCCATCGATTATTATGAAGTTCCCAGGCTTTAGATCTCCTAAAGTAGCATATGTTTTGCTCAAGACCTTTACCCTCCTATGCTGATACTATACCTCATTAAACTAGTTTATCACTTAAAATCTTTACTATATAGCTTGTATTCTAGAGTATTATTTATAAC
>WAML01000104.1 GCA_015522345.1 Desulfurococcales archaeon | reverse complement strand
TAAAAGTACTCTTAACACCTCTAAAGTATATGTGAAAATAACTGCTTCAGATCCCGGCAGACACAAATCATTATTGACAAAATACTATGGCTTACATAATTTAACTATATCATTTAAAGCCGAGAAAACACAAATCATTTCTTTTGACGAACTACTAGAAAAATATCTGCTTACCGAAAAAACTTATACTACATCCGGATCTCCGACTCCTTCATATAGAGTTAATATTAGTCAAGTGTTAAGGAAGAACAAAATTGTTAATACGGTATCTGAGAATATGAAGACGATTTTATTCATTGTATTAGTTATTTCTTCTCTTATAATTGAATATTTAAAAAGACGCTAGACGTTTTTTGTTGAATCACTGTACACTATATACTTGTTTTCTCTCTTCCTCCTTATTTCATCTAATGCTCTAGTAGCTAACTCCATGGCTTTCCTAGGCTTTAACGAAATTCCAACTCCTATTTTAACATAATCAGGTAGTATAGATAGGTAGTCTTCATAAGTCTCTACAGGGAGTACAGCAAGTATATTGTCCCCACCTAAGTAACTCGCTATACCACCATAACGTAGAACAGTATCTGCTACGTAAGAAAAGAACTCTATTATTGCAGTATATGCCTCATATATGCTAGTTTCATATGTCATTCTAGTTATTCCATTTACATCTATGTGCATTAATACAACAGGATCTTCTTCACCTTCATAAAATACAAAATTACTCGATGTAGCAGAAAGTACTTGTGTCCCTATCAACTGCCCTATTAACGGATAAGGATGAGGAACAGACACCATTCTAACTGTTACTGGCGACTTCTTACTCAATATATTATGTATGTCTAAGTGGACTTCTCTAGAAATACCGTTGGAAAGTACTATGTAATAATCATATCTAAGCGGTATAGCAAAGCCATTATATTTGGAAAAAATTTTTTGAAGCAAATTATAGAAACTAGATTGTCTATCTTGAATAATCCATTCTCTATCATATCCTATTTTTTCAGTCCATTCTCTGTATCTATGTAGTTCAACTATTGTTATTCTAGGCAATATAATCATCCAAAACTATTCTATAAATACTGTTTCTTCTCCTACGGCACTTTCTAGTTTCTTCAACCGATTGGCCATTTTCACTACAGCTTCTACAGCCCTCCTAGAATAATCATCGACTCGTTCTAATGCCTGCATACGTGATGCGCCTGGTCCTATAATGCCTAAAGCAACTGGTTTACGATATTCGATCATTAAGTCCATGATTTTCCTACTAGCTTGACTAGCTACTACTTCATCATGCTTAGTTTCACCTTGTATTACAGCTCCTAAGGCAACAACTCCATCAATATCGTTTTTCTCCAACAGTTTTTTAACAGCTAAGGGTATCTCGAACGCTCCTGGAACTTTAATGACATATTTTACTTCAGCCCCCAAGAATTTAGCATGATTTAAAGCTCGTTGCAACATTAAATACGTTACGTCATAGTTGAATTCAGATACTACTATAGCCAGTTTTATTTTTTGGCTCATTTAACCACCCATTTATTCTTTAAGAGGACCTGCATCCGGTAGTCCTTGTCTCAGGCCTTTTCCTGCATACCGCGTTAGTGCTTCTCTACCATATTTTACCAGCCTAACTAGATTTAAAGCATGTTTCCTAGCTCTATCGATCGCTATTTCAACGAGTTTCTCTGGATCATCGGCTTCATCTTCGTGTACGGTTACATCTATAACGTGTTTACCCGTGAGTATTTGAACAAGCATTATTCCCATACTTGATACAATATAGCTATATTTATCGACTAATTTTCTTCCTACCCATCCAAGAGTTATTACAGCTGCACAACCCTCGTTTAATAACAAGTTTCTTGCTGCAACAGGTATATCTTTTATCCCAGGAACAGTGTATCTTATAATCTTTGCCTCAGGAAGATGATTCCTTATAACCTCAATAGCATATTTAGCCATGTCGACTCTAGAAAAAGTTGTATCAACAACACCGATTTTAATCATTTAAATAACCTCTTTTCTCTGCTTCAACAATTATATCAAATCCATCTATGTAGATGTAATTGTTTCTTCTAGCATACTTTAATGCACTATTTCGATCCAATGATGTACCCTCCGATAGCATTTCAGCTATAACAAAGCTAGGAGTAAGTCCTGTGAGTAATCCTAGGGCTGTTACCAACTCTGTATGGCCTTTTCTTGAGCCAAGACCGCGGCTCGTTAGTATAGGTACGTGTCCAGGGGCATAGAATTCTCTATAGAATGTATCTCTAGCATCTTCTACAAATCCTTTGTAGATGAGTTCGGCGACATAATGAAGTCTTTGAATAGTTGTTGCTTTATCAAAATCGTTTATTCCAGTCTTCGTATTTACGTGGTTAACCCATATATTAAAAGCTGGAGGATCGCCATACCGGGGTCTTTTAGAAACTAAATGTTTATAAGAAGGATGATTCCTAAATACTTCATTAAGATATTCTAGACCAAGTGCTTCTCTAAATATTCTTCCTGATACATAGCAAATTAGTCCTCCAGCTTCTTTACGTAGCATATGTATCTTCTTATAATCTATACTACCTGCATAGAATACCATGTCTGTTTCAGCTTCTCGAGAACTTGAATCAAAGACTAGGACTGGCTTACCACTAATTAATGCATTTCTAACGCTAACCCAGTCAACCATACTAATCC
>WAML01000103.1 GCA_015522345.1 Desulfurococcales archaeon | reverse complement strand
GAGGAACGTAATAAGCAATACACTTATATCCTAATTTCATAAGAAAATGTATCACTTCTATGCTTTCTGCAGGATAATGATAAGATGCTATCAATAATTTAGGTTTGAACTTCTGTAAAGTGTTCTTCGCCCCTTTTAATACATTAAGTTCGTATCCTTCAGTATCAATCTTCATTATGGTAGGCACGATTCCGGTTTTAAGAACAAAACTGTCTATGGTAATCATTCGTACCTTCGTATCTGTAGGCGTATTGGTAACTCTTGTCCTACCGCCACCAAAACCTTTCTTTAGATATACCATTCTATTCTCCTCTCCTATGGCTAATCTGTATATCTCTACGTTAGATACCTTATTCAGCTTTATATTGAGTAACAAATAGCGAAGATTATGCAGATCGGGTTCAAAAGCAACTACTTTCTTTACGTATCTAGCTACTTTAAGCGTAAAGAAGCCCATATGCGCACCTATATCGAACACTATGTCGTCGGTTTTCGGTTTATACACTCCATAAACATTCCTTATCCACACATCTACAAAGTTAGGGTCTTCAATAGCAGGATAGTACATGAGAACACCATCTTGTTTCGAAACTCTTACTCCTTGTTTGTAAGGTATTGCATAAAGTAGGGATCTTAACGTATAATATGCATTCAGTACTTTAGTGCTTCTCGTAAACGCGTAAGTGATCATTGCAGGAATTATTGTAAAAAGTAGAGGAACTCTACTAAGCAGTTTCTTAGCTAAATGTATACATGGAGAGCTTTGAATTCTTTCTGTATGAATAACGTTACTCTTTGAATAAAGGAGTATATCAGGAGTATTATCAGTACTCATCTTAATTCCCAATATCGTAGATAATAATTTTACACTTCATTATAATGAAGGTAAACATTATTTTATGCACTGGCTCTATCACCCTACATCATACTAAGACCAATATCATGTCTATGGCTATGTTCGTTATCATTCATTCTAGGACTTTCTCTAAATCCTTGAAAGAAAAGCCTAGTTCCGTAAGTTTTCGTACGGCGTATAGCTTTATCTCTTGGTAATCCTCTGGTTTGAATGCTTTCTTTGCTTCCCTCAGCACCTCATTGATTATCAGCTCCTTGGCTCTTTGGGGTTGTTCCTGTTCTCTCTGATCACTTCGTCTATGAGTTCTTTGAAGGCTTGTACATAGAGCTTGGTGGACACTGTTTCTGCACCATGTTAATCGTTTTGGCTGGATGTAGTGTTCTCGTCTTTGATGGTTGTTTGGGTGGGGCTGTTATGAGTGTGGTGTTGTAGTTTTCTAGGTCTGTTATGAGGCTTTAAGTCTTTGCTATACTGCTTATGGAGGTGCCTACATGGGGTGTTGTGGGGTTGCTATTGGCTTTTCTTGGCTGGGTACTCGTGTTAGTTATGAGGATCTTGGTATTGCTTAGCGTTCTCGGCTTGGGTTTAATTGGAGGAAGGGTGTCTAGAACTAGGTTTAGTTCTTCTTCAGATAGGTAGCGTGATAAAACACCTGTAATCTCAATGATTAGTAGCTTAGGAGCATAGGCTTCTACAACGCCTTGCATAATCAATCTAGTTACTTCTTCAGCTATAGAGGCGAGGCTCTCGTTGGGAGCTGCGTAAAGATCTATAGCTAATGAGGTGTCTATAACGATTTTCCTAGGCGAGATATTCACACATATTGTTATTTTCAACTAATGCATATTGGAATTAATGACCTTAAGATTTCAAATGGGATCTATGTTTGTGGATGACTAAATATTCTTTATTTCTAGCTAAGCTAGATTGGGTAAACGAGTGTTTTATAGTATGGGTTTAATGTTGAACTTTGGTTGTGTGGGTTTAACTATGTTTTGTAGGTGTTGTTTTGATAGAGAGATGTAGGTTACCTTGTTATAATAATAACGGTGGATCATAATGTAAGTAATGTTGGTTAAGTAAAAACAATATTGTTATCAGTGCAGCAACTACTTTAGAATAAGTAAGACTTTGTTTCTGGAGGCTACTACAAAAAGCTCCTTGCTGTAAAAGGTCTTGAGTGTTTTTAACTTTGTTTATGTTGTTATGTTTATTTTCTTGAATATCATGTATCCTATTGTGAAGAGTATGGTTATCCATAGTGTTGGCGCTAATACTGTTGCTACAGGGTTTACTGTTGGTATTTCTTGGGTTAATCCGTAGTTGTACTGGATGTAGTATAGTGCGTAACTTATAGGGCTTAGTGGGTTAAAGTATCCTAGTAGATAACTGTTCTCCATATAGTTAGCGAATCCACCGCCAACAGTAGCTGTATACAATAGCACTATTACGTTCCAGAATAGAGAGAATATAAAGAACAATACT
>WAML01000102.1 GCA_015522345.1 Desulfurococcales archaeon | reverse complement strand
GCTAAAGAAGTACTATAAACTCCGTGGCTGGAACGAAAATGGAGTACCTACAGCAAGTACTCTCAAGAAACTAGGACTTGAATACGTAATTAACGAGATCAGTAAATATGTTAAAGTTAAATAGAGAACAAACCTATAATTATCCTATAATTATTAGGCTAGACGGTGATTAAACCTTTTTTATATCCATGTACACTAATACCTATTCTTAACAGGAAGAAAAAGAAGTACTTAATATCCTGATTGGTGTGCATCAACTATGTCCGTTGAAGACAGGAAGTGTATTAAATTATTAGGTAAAGTAGTAAGCGGTATTGGCGAAGGAGCCTACTATGTTAATATATATAGAAACGTATTTAATGAAGTGCTTGGAATAAACCCCTACCCTGGTACATTAAATATTGATGTAGGAGAAGACATAAGGGAGTTATGGTTTAAATTAAATCCTCTAATAATTAAACCTAGGAGAAAAGATTTATCAATAGTATATGTATTACCTGGTTTTGTAAATAATATAAGAGGTTATGCCATAAAGCCTTTAAAAACAATTCATCAATGGAACATCATAGAGTTTATATCTAGTGAAAACATACGTTCCAAACTCGGTATATCCGATGGAGATACTGTAGAAGTTCTTTTATGTAGTTTCAACAATAATAATTATTGAGTTTGCTCTACCCTATACGGGCAAATTCTGTTAAATATACAATATTTGCATTCCCAGTGCCATCTGGGATGCTTTAGATCATTTATTGTCTCTATTAGATAATTCTTTAAATCTATGGGAGTGTACTCTATAGTATATTCAAGCATTCTATCGGGGGTTATATAGACCAATATACCTTTCTTGTAGCCAAGCATCTCTAAATATATTTGAAGCTGTAGTATGTGATGTGGATGTGGTGTTCCCTGAGAACTTCTCGCACTTTTTATTTCAACAACTATTTGCTCTTCTTCATTTAATGCATCTACTCTACCTTTAATAGTATACTTGCTTCCATCGATATTGATTTCTTTTTGAACAGGAACCTCTCTCTTATATCCTTCGGCTTCTAGTATATCTTCAAGACCTCTATGAATTAAAGAACCTAATATAATGTTTGGTTCAAACGAGAATATTAGTTCACTAAATTTTTGTCTTAAAACATATTTATGTGAGCAAGCCGTAAGTTCCGTAACATATACTATATTGGGTTTACTCATTTCTTCTACATGTTCTTCAAATTCTTTCTTTTGTATACTATAGAGTATCTCAATTATTTTCTGCGAAGACTTAATACTCATATTTTGTCCTTCTAGCATTTTGATCCCCTATATTCTATACTAGCTTTTTCCCGCGTAATTGGGAGTAATGATGGTTTAAAGTCTTTGTCTAATAAATACTTTAATAGTCTCCTTGTTGTTATGGTTACTTTGATATTATTAATGTTTGTAGTGGATATTTCAAACCATTTAGCATCTTCTACATCGCTTGAAGGTCTTGGATTTATTAAATTATCTAAAGGCTTCATTAAGAAATCTACTATAACGTAATGGTATTTAATGCCATTATTGTTATAGATTATTACTTCATCAACCCAGACAATACCTTGAGCTCTAGCTTTAATTCCTGTTTCTTCTTCTAATTCTCTCTCTACAGCTTCTACGAGAGATTCACCATATTTTACCAGTCCACCCGGTATAGCCCATAATCCCTTTCCCGGAGGCTGACCTCTCTTCACCAGTAGTACGTAATTGCTTGTAGTATCCGTTTTTCTATGCACTACAACAGCTCCTACGCCAACTAATGGTACTCCACTATATTCTCTCTTCATAAGAGAACACTTCCTGTATTCACTTAAGTTTTTCCAACAATAATTCTAAATAGGTTTTTTCTACTATATCGTAGTTAAAAGGTATTTGATTTAATAACTTTTTAACTTCATTAAATGGACCCTCTATTTCAATAAAAATACCTAAATTCTCTACATTATCTAGTGTTATAATACATTCATTAGTTCTACAGTAATGCCGTTTTTTACTAATAACAATGAACTCCGTAAATCCTAGTGCCTTAAATAATTCTATAACTTCATTACAAGAAGCTGTAGTGAATTCTATTTCCATTCTTTTCTTAAGCCCATCAATTATTTGGCGAGGACCTTTATACGTTATGACACATTTAGTTGTTTTATTGTAGTTCATCTCCCTTATCCTAAGTGCTTCATCAGTTTTACTAAAATCCTTGCATGGATGAATTAAGTAGAGATCTTTTTCAGTAACGCTATGTAATTCATTATTGCAAGTTCTTGAAATAAAGTTGTATAGTTCAGTATATGGTGCATAAGGCTTTATTTTAATTTCTACTTCATACTTCAATTTAGATAACACCTGCAACTCCAAGAAGTAAAACTAGAGGAACTGATATAATAGTTGAGACTAGTATTGTAAGCGATACTATTTCTGGATCCCAATTATATAATCTTGCTAATAAACTATTCATTACCGCAGGCGGCATTAAAGACTCTATCATTATTTCTCTATAGTATTGATGATCTAGATTAATTATTGAAAGGAGTATGTAATGTATGAGGGGTGCTATTATAAAACGCCATAATATTACTAGAGCTATGAAATCAGTAAACTTGTACAATATATTGTTCGGTAGAGGTAGAGCAAATCCCATTACATATATTGCTCCATAAGTTACTATCAATGATGATAGCGAAGTTATGTTGTTTATTGACAAATACATGTTGTAGAAGAAATAATGCATAATATTACCTATTAAAAATCCGTAGATTACTGGCAATGTAAGGACAGATCTAACTATACTATTTTTGCCACCCGATAAAATACCAGCTATCGAAATATGTAGAATAAATAGTACAAGACTATACATAGTTGCAGCAGAAATATCTCCCACAATTATATATATCATTGGATATCCCAAGAATACTGCATTTTGGAAAGTAGTAGTTATTAAAAAGGCTTTTCTCCTAGCTTCATTATATTTCATCTTCGTGGATATGATAGAAGCTAGTGTAAGTGATATACATACGTAGAGAAAAACTATACCAAATATCTTAGCATCTGACACAATTAATCCTCTAGCACCAAATTTATCAATAAAAAGTATAGGAAGGAGTAAATAGTATAATGCTTTAGTAAAATAATGCACCAGTACTTCTATAGATTTTATTTTAAGCTTAGTACTGATGTATTTAGTTATAAAACCCATGATCATAATTATGAAAAACGCTATTATTTTTATTAGTGAATCCATGTATTATCACTATTATCTATTTTATAAAGCCTCTACTTTATCTTCCAATACTTATTTACGTTACTAATTGTCTCACTTAGATACTTCTCTGCTTTTTCTTTAACAAGGCCTATAGTCTTTGTTGGAGTATCTCTAACAAGATCTCTTTCATTTAGTAAACCTAGTACAAATGCTGCAAAACCTCTATCAAGACCTACGGTATATCCACCTTCTAGCACTGAAGCTAATGGCTTATTTAGATTATTCAGTAATTTGCCTAGTTTGTAAAAAGTATTTGATGTATATCTTAGTTCAGTCAATCCATCATCTTTATACCCATCAAAACCTATTGAAACAAGTACTATCTCTGGATCAAACGACTTTAGTAAGTCCATGACGTAAGGGACTATTTCATTAAAACAATCATCTCCACACATAGGAGGCAATATAAAGTTTATAGTATATCCTTCACCCTTCCCAGCCCCAATATCTTCAGGTCTCCCCGTGTATGGGTATAAACTCAATGGATCCTGGTGAATATCTATATGGAGTACGTGATCGTCTTTATAGAATATTTCTTGTGTACCATTACCGTGATGCGCGTCTATATCTAGTATAGCTATAGATGATACACCGTGATCTAATAGTGTTTTTGCTGCTCCAGCAATATTATTGAATATACAGAAACCTTGAGTCGTTGCCCCCATAGCTTTTCCTTCTCTACCAACATGGTGGCCCGGAGGCCTTATTAATAATATGTATCTCTTTCCTGTTTCAATACTTTTCATAGCATAATTTATAGCTGTGCCAAATGCATAAAGAGCTGTCTCCATAGTATCTTCTACAACATAAGTATCAGGATCAACTTCCGCTGGAGCTTTTGCAGCAAGCCTCTCAATATAATCGACGTAACCTTTCACATGAACTTTATATAATTCTTCTTTAGAACAATTAACTGGTTTATCCCAGTCAACTTTATTCTTTAAACCATACCTTAATATACTATTTAATATCCTCCTTAATCTACCTGGATTCTCTGGATGAGGATACCAAGGCTTATGACCCTTAACAAACACGTCACCATATACAATAACAGTATTGGTCTCCATGCAAAACACCATACTCTAGTTATTTTTTAAGGCTTGAGTAGGTATTGATATATCTAATCTATCCTATACTATCTCGTTATCTAAATTAGGTATTAGAGTCTAGTAAGGACGGGTTTATAGCTATATTCCATGTATCTGCGAAGAGCGCGTTCATCATTATTCAGTCCCGGGCATTCTTCATCTACGATAATCTAGGACACTAAGATATATTTGATGAACATAGCTCCTAATATATTTCAGGGTATTGTGTCAGAAAGGGCGTTTTTAATCATTTAGTTCATCAGATTGGTCGTTCATCATCCACAGAATACTAATAGATAGCCTAATAAAATATGTTAACTCAAGTAATTTAATTACCCAGTATTCTTTATGAGGTATATTTTTAGAATAATCTTCCATATATAGGATCCAAGGCTACGCCATAGACTTAGAGTAAATAATCCATTTTCTCTATTCAGCAACATCTCTATTGAAATAACTACTAAATTTATGTAGGTAAAAGGTAGTAATTGTATTGAGTAAAAACTATACTGTGTTCTACCGCCGATAATCCAGAGAAATATATACCCTAGTAATATACCATGCATAAATAATATACTAAGCCTTATCTTACGTGAAAACAAATATGATGGAAGAAACAATATTGAGTACGTCAGCGATATAGTCCAAAAAATACTCATGCCCTGAGCATACAGGCTTTCTCCCGTAGGGAAGAAGTATATTGGAAAACTATTTACACCAAAAAACCAGTCCCAAGGAGCTGATGGTGTAGGGCAAGATTCGCCAATACATTTTACTGATGTATGCCATTTAATAGCTCCAAATATTGATGAATTAAACCAGTTATTTAATCCTACATGGAGTATTAAAGGTATTGAAACAACTATTTGAAATATTATTACTATAGCTGCAACGATATATACATTGGCAATAGTAGATGAAATTAATGTAATTGGTCTAGGATCTTTTCTAACATCATCTCTTATAACAGCTATTAAGTATGGAATAGCCATAAATATTGTATTAAATTTAACAGTAGATCCAAGACCTATAAGTAGTAGTGCATATTTATACTTCTTTTTTACAACAAAATACGCTATTGCTACACTAAATAAAGCAACATAGATATCCAGTAGTGCTATTGAAGCCATTAGTCTAGTAAAGGGCTCTGATGCAATAAATGCTGAAATTATTAATGAAATATATTTGTTCCTAGTAATAGCTTCAGCTACCATATAGCTAAGGAGAACCAGTAATGCACCAGCTATAATACTTGGTATTCTCCAATAAGTAGGGTAATCGCCTAGAAAATACATAGATACTGCAATAAAGTATTTTACTAAAGGAGGATGCTCTAGATTAAGGTACTCGTTAACATTTTCTGCATCTGGTAGCCTCCATCCCCATACAATATCTTTGACTATAGTATGTTCTCCAAGTTTTTCAACAAATCTATTTATGGAAACAATATCCTTTGCCGATACATATACTGCATACTTTAATTCAGTATAACTATTATCAACTATGGTGACTTGGGATTGTTTAGCTATACCAGATAACGTAAAAGAATCTATTTCATCACTATACACTATAGTTGCAGTATATTCTCCGAGAAAACGCGGCTTTAGCTTAAATACTTTCTCTAGTATATTCCTTGCACTACTTACATACCACACTTCATCAGAGACATAGCCTTTGCCTAGCCTTTCTAATTCAGTTTTTGTGAAAGTATCAGCTAGTATGTATGAGTTTATGAATAAGTATAGTGTTAATGCAATAAGTATACTATACACAAAGGCTTCACTGTAATCTATTCTCTTCATTGGGTTTCCTCCGTAGCACTATATAGTAGGATATAATTTATATTGTTGTTTATATACTAACTGTCTCTCGATGAAGAGCGCTGTTGACGGGGCAACTAATTTGACAAGAATAACTCACCGGCATTACCTAGTTTTTCTGGTTTTAGCTATAGTATTCATACTTAGTTTCATAATTCATATGCCGAGAGATCTACAGGTACTATTATTTGGAAAACAATTGGTGCCGCCTATATATACTGATATAGTTAATGGCGTATATGATCCATTGTTTAGGAATAGTGAAGTATGTTTAAATATTGAAACAGGTAATGTTGATAGGTGGATCAATATTGATGCACTGCAGAGTTTTTGTGCAGGAGAAAAAATATATCCATTACCATATATTGATTATAAATTCGAGTACCCCCCTATAATAGGGGCTTTATGGGCTGCATCAACTTACTTAGCTTATTTATTAGCTGGTTTGAATAGTATAGAGGGCTTATCTATACACTATATTTTTAACTCCTTAGCTCTGGGTATTGCAGCTTTTGTATTACTGAGATACTTCATGTTATTTATGCTGCGTTTCAGAAATGATAGTCAAAGATACCTATTACCCATAGCCTATATCGTTATGCCGAGTTTTATTGTATACTCTATATATAATTGGGATCTTATACCAGCGGCTATGACTATAGCTGGTTTATGGAAGCTATTCTACGAGAGAAAACATTTTCAAGGCGGTCTCTTAATAGGTTTAGCGGCATCAGCCAAAGTATTCCCTATCGTTATAGCAGCCATAGTATTATACGAGCTCTATTCTAGAAAGAAGTTTACCGATCTAAAAAGGCATCTATATGGTGTAATAGTAGGTTTAACTCCGTACTTAATACTAATACTGGTGTCTCCAACAGGATTTAATGAATTTATAAAACATCATGCATCATGGTATTGTGAGAACTGTATATACATGTACATAACCTATGATATATGGAGTCCCTATAATCGGGTACTAGCATTTACATTCATAGTAATATCATTATCTATAATAGCTCTAGCGTATACTAGAGGACATGAAGAGTATTATTTAGTAGGAAAAATGGGGCTTGCTCTTGTTTCTGCAATAGTATTGAACTACGTATTTTCTCCTCAAATGATTTTACTAATAACTCCTTTCATACTATTGTATATTCAGAAATATAGAGAGTTCGTATTCTATTCTATAGCAGACCTATCTAACGCATTAATAATGATGCTGTGGTTTAAAGAAATGGAGTTAAGAAGAATACTATCGTTCCTAGGGATACCTATAGAGTATAATCCCTGGGCACCAGATTCACCTATACAAATTCTGGCATTCACTAGAAACATCATCTTAATACTCTTAGTAATAACAATAGCATCAAGACTTTTGACAATAAAACACCAAAAACCACAAGCTAGTTCAGCATAAGATAAAATGGAGCCGCCGCCGGGATTCGAACCCGGGACCTCCGCCTCTCTATCTTAGAGACGGTACCAGGGCGGCGCCGAGTATCTCCGTAACCACGTAGCTACGTGGTTACGGGGATTCTACCCGCTGAGCTACGGCGGCATCTCATAGTTTATTCAAATGAGCAGGTGTATTATATTTTTACCTCTCTCCTATAAAACAAGGATTGCCATTGAAATTCTACTATTGTCTTTTAGAAATAGAATGTTTGGTTACAGATATTGATATAAGTTGTTATTAGGTAATAAATTGTTCTTGGATTATTTTAAGGTGTTTTAAATAATAAAGTTATTTGAATTAGAGCTCGTATTCTTGTATTTTACGACTCTCTTCTATTTCTGCTAACGCCTCTAGAATTTCTTTTATCTTATGCGTTTTAATGGCTGCTGTTAAATCATCTAGTTCTTCAGGGTTCTTTATAAACAATCCTCTAAAAGCATCTTCTCTCCTTATATGTATTACAAGTCTCTCTGGCTCTATAGATGCCTTTGTTTTCCTTTCTGGAAGTTTAACTATTTCAACTATTATTCTCCCAGCTTTTAGAACTGGCTTCTTCTCCCAAGGCTTCATTTCATTAAGTAATTTCAATAATTTTTCTTTTAAACTAGCTTCTTTTTCTTCGCTCATACACTATCACCTAGTATCCTTAATGCATATCATAAACTATATACTGTTGTAGCACTATATAAACTAGTAATAATGAAAAACATATTAGTAAAACATCTACTAATTACTATAGAACTAACTTCATTAATTATTGTACGACAATATAAAACCTATACCTAGAGTATACAAAATATTGAACTACACAATGGCTTTGGATTCCCTAGAACTATCAATATAGATTACTCAATAGTACATGCTAGCGTTGGAGAAAATTTCTATGTTATCATAAATAAGCATATTAAAAAGATAGAAATGCGGAAAACCATTAATCAAGCATACAATATCATGGGACCCCTCAATACAAATTACTTTATAGACTTGATCCTAGGGAACATTATATTAAAAGGTATAGAGTGCATCCTAGTTATGATGTATATCCTATATTCTTGCCAATACCTAGAACTACTAATGGATAAAGAACTAGACATAATTGCTAGTAACTTCTTTGTACTTAAGAAGTTTAGAGGAGTTCATGAACTATACGTAGGGGATATGCTGGTGGGTAGGGTAATCGTACCCTATAGAGGAAATGATATAGAGATCTTTAAAGACTTTGTCTCACTAAACAGTGAGGATTATATGAAATTGTTTATTAAATACAATAGAGAGAACATCAAATTCCATACAGAAATTGCTTTATCATCCTTGAAAAGAATAAAGTCTAGAATAGATAAACCAGATAAAGTCCTTTGTAAACTTTAGTAGAAGTAGAGATAGCGTAGTAGTTCTTGGTATAGCTTTAAAACTGTAGAGTAAGAACAGAGTATATCCAATATAAAGAACAAGTTGTTTAAAGAACTCAAAGACCTATATTTGTTTAGAGAATACTTATCAAAGGTTATTGGAAATGGGTAAAGCAATAGTAATTACTGGTACCCCCGGCACGGGAAAGACTAGTGTTGCTAAACGAGTTGCCGAAATACTCAAAGCTCCTCATATTGATTTAAGTAAGCTTGTAATTGATGAACAACTATATGTAGACTATGATGAAGAAAGAGCTAGTTTTATCATTGATGAAGAGAAGGTTATTGAGAAATTAAAGGAATTACTAAACAAAAATAATCTAGTCATAATAGATAGTCATTACGGAGAAATAGTTCCTAGAGAATATGTAGATAAAGTAATAGTTCTACGAACAGATCCCGAGATTCTGGAAGAAAGACTTAAGAAAAAAGGCTGGTGGTGGGAGAAGATAAGAGAGAATATTGAAGCAGAAATACTGTCTATATGCACAATAAATGCAATCAATGTATTTGGTGAAGAAAAAGTCTATGAAGTAGATACATCGAGCAAGGACATTGAAGAAACTGTAAGAGAAGTAGTAGAAATAATAAAAGGCACTAGAAAAGACTACGGACTTAAGTATGACTGGCTATCACTTAAATCTATAGATAGACTAGCTAAATACTTCAAGACCGTGTAGCATACAATTAGTATGATAATACTTTTCTTTAGACTTTTATGAACAAGAATTCGGCAATAATGCCGAAGGCCGGGAGACGACTCTTCATTCTCTCCCTTTCCGGGAGTGTCTGAGCCGCCTTCAATACTAATAACTGATGTTCACCCCTAAATACCTTCTCCAATAATAACTAGTGCAAGAGCCAGTGATGGAGATAGTATTGATGATAACAGGATCAAATCGTATATTCTCAAACCACCTATTTCAAAAGATATATTTTCATACAAATATTTTCTCTTAATATACAGTACTTTAAGTAGGTCTATACCTATTAACACTGAATAAACCGAGAAAGTATAAGCTATTGGAACAGTATACAATATGTTCAAGTCTTTATAATCAATATATATTGCCGAAAGCCCGCTATTTACAAGCAGTACATGTAGGAGAACCGCTCCAATACCGTATCCCTTAATATAATTACTTCCTAGAAATACTAGAACTATTGACAAAAATAATAAAAATACATAACCTATACCAATCAAGTCATTCAACCATAGGAGTATTGTTATAGTTATTGAGAGACTGAGTGGAACTAATGAGCCACCTAAATTAACATAAATACCATTAATTACTCTAACTGTCTTTCTAAAACAATATGTAGTAAAGACTGTTAAGGCTATCGATAAAAATAGACTATATTTATAGTCAGTAAATAAGGATATCATTAAGTATACAACTAAGAAATACAATAGAGTTATCAATACTTTAGTCAATAATGTTGTCCAAGATGCCAATCTCGAACAACCCTAAATTTAATACACTAAAATACTAATAATTCACTACGAGGTTTTAGTCTTGGCGGACGAAATTATTCGTTCAATAATAGAAGGATGCCATATAGCAGTATATTCTAGTATAAAACCCGGTACGGTACACAGGCTTAGATTAGATAATACTGCTATGTACATGGTATCATCATGTATTGGGATTATAGACTATCTGGAGAAAGCCATAGAAATGGGGAGACGTGTTAAAAAAGGTGAGTTAGCGGCTACAGGACTAGATATAGGTAAGTTAATTGGTAAAGCATTAAGGGAAGCATATAGGTGGACTACGTACCATCCATACCCTGATGTAATAGTACCCTCAATAACTAATGCACTTATACTATCATATGTTGAACCAGATAACGTGATTAGACAAGCTGGAGAATTAAGAAGAGCACTAGAACTCTTTATTGGAGGTAGTCGATGGCGTGATGTAAGAGAATTAATTAATGCATTGAAAAGTATAGGGTATAATGATATGGTAGAACACCTATATTCAACAGGTATAACATATTCTCAGGCACTTACAGAAGGAGTATCTCTTTCAGAAGCATTTTCTGTACTAGGCAGTCGATGGCCTGGATTTCTAGCAGTATCGCCTAAAGAATATGTAGTTTACGAGTATCTTAAACAATTAATTGAGTACTATCAAAAAATTAGAGATGGAGAGAATGCAGTTATAGCTACATACCTTAGTATAATCAAATCCAAACTCCCTACCTGGGCTATTAAAGAAGTAGAGAAAGCTTTCCAAGAAGGTCTCATGAAGACGAAAGAAGGTGGAAAAATACTATTTAATCTAGATATGAAGCTTCGGAGACAAGGTATAGAATTTCTCGAATATACTCCTTTACTTATTGCAATAACACAATTAGCAGTATATGAAGGACTAAGGCTCTAGTGTTTTTCAATAAATTAGCTTGTGGAGAGAATTAAGAAAAACTGTTTTATAGGATTTAATAGTTCTTTAAAGTTAATGAGTAGTAGGTACCTGGTGATAGGTTATTGTATAGAGAACTTAAACCACGTATAGCAGAAAAGAGATGGAGCGTAGATGAAGAAAAGAAGTTATACGATCTATGGGAAAAAGAGGGTTTACATAAATTTGTATTTAAAGAAGATGATCCAAGAGAAATAATTGCTATAGACACACCGCCTCCTTACGCTAGTGGGAAATGGCATGTAGGAGGAGCAGCACATTATGCTCAAATCGATATGATAGCTAGATACTTTAGAATGAAAGGATACAATGTTCTTGTACCATTTTATGCTGATAGAAACGGTCTTCCAGTTGAAGTGCAAGTAGAGAAAACATATGGTGTTAATCCACACGAGATCTCGGCAACTCCTGAAGGCAGGAAAAAATTCCTAGAATTATGCCGTAGATTCTTAGATAAAGCTGAAGAAGATATAGTAAAGATATGGAAACGCTTAGGCTGTAGTTTTGATTACTGGAGAAACGGTACTGATAGTGAAGAATATAGGAAGATAACTCAGGCAACCTTCATAGAATTATATAAAAAAGGACTAATATATGAGGCAGAAAGACCAGTTAATTGGTGTCCCCGTTGTAGAACAACATTAGCTGATGCAGAACTAGAACATAAGGAAGTAGAGGGATACCTTTACTATATAAAGTTCACTGTAAAAGAGACTGGCGAAGAAGTTGTTGTAGCAACTACGAGACCTGAAATGTTAAAGGCGTGTAAAGCCCTTGTATTTAATCCTAAAGATAAAAGATACACTCATTTGAAAGGTTTACATGCTATAGCTCCAATATATAATCACGAACTTATTATAACCACGTATCAAGAAGTAGACCCTAGTTTTGGAACAGGATTGGTCATGGTGTGTAGCTATGGAGATCAAGCAGATGTAAAAATGTTTAGAGAACTTAAGCTAGAACCCGAAATAATAATTGATAAAAATGGTTTTATGAAAGAAAACGCCGGTCCTATAGCTGGTTTAAAAGTAGATGAAGCTAGAGAGGCTATAGCCAAGCTTCTTGATGAAAAGGGATTACTTGTCAAGAAAGAGCCTATTAGACATAGTATACCGGTTTGCTGGAGATGTAAAACACCTATACAAATCCTGCACACAAAAGAATGGTTTCTTAAACAACTAGAGTTCAAAGATAAAATAAAAGAGTTGGCCTTAAAGCATATAGAGTTTAAGCCTCTTATGCATCGTAAGAAACTAATTGATTGGATAGAGAGTATTTCTACTGATTGGCCTATAAGTAGAGACCGTTACTATGCTACAGAAGTCCCTGTCTGGAGATGCAGTAAATGTGGCGCGGTACTGGTTCCTGAATCCGGTAAATACTATAGGCCGTGGATTGATGAACCACCGTGGGATAAATGTCCTAAATGCGGGGCTCCAAAGAAGTATCTTATAGGCGAGAAAAAAGTATTTGATACATGGTTTGACAGTAGTATATCGGTTCTATATGTAACAGGTTATCTACGAAATAGTAAACTATTTAGAAAAGCATTTAAGTATACACTAAGGCCTCAAGGACAGGATATAATACGTACTTGGCTATATTATTCTCTGCTTAGAGTATACCAATTAACAGGAAAACCCGCGTTTAAATGGGTTAGAATAACTGGAATGGGGTTAGATGAAAAAGGAGAAGCTATGCATAAAAGTAAGGGAAACATAATCGACCCAGAGCCGTTCTTGGAAAAATATGGAGCAGATGCTTTCCGGTACTGGAGTGCTGCTTCAAGTAAACTAGGCTATGACTATAGGTTCTCGGAACAAATGATAAAAACTGGGTACTTGTTTGCAACTAAGCTATGGAATATTGCAAGATTTATATCAGCGTTCCCAATAATCAAGGAATCCCCTAGACTCAGGCCCATAGATAAAGCTACACTTGCTAAACTAGCATCTGTTATTAAAGAAGTTGATAAAGCATATAGTGAATTAGATGTATATATACCAATAACTGAAATATACCAGTTTACGTGGAACTATTTTGCATCACATTATATAGAACTAGTTAAATCTAGAGCTTACAATACCGATAATAAGTATAGTGATGAAGAACAGAGAGCAGCATGGTATACATTACACACCGTCCTTAACTATATACTCCGAGCACTAGCACCCATAATGCCTTTTGTAACAGACGCCATCTATAGAAGACTTTACGGTGAAACAGTACATAGACAGAGATTCCCAGAACCTCAAGAACTATGGCTTTCATGGAGTAGTGAACTAGCTGATAAAGTAGCCGAAGTCAATTCAGCTATATGGACCTATAAGAAGAGAATGAATATAAAGTTTAAGGAAGAAATAACTAATAAAGTATATATGCCAAGGTATCTTGAGCCTGTCCTGGACGAGTTAAAGGACCTACATAGATTAGTTAATGTAGAAATTTATGAAAAAACCAAGCCTAAAGGCACCGAGATAGGTGCAGGAATTATAATAGAAACAAATTAGTTTATGTAATAAACTTTTCAATAGACCACAAAACTCTCTTAATAAATGTTTTAAAAGGGGGATAACCATAATGTGGGCGTACTCTATTCTTTCTAATAGACTTAAATAATTCCTCTATATCTGGTTCATTAACTTCGATTATGGAATAGGCTATACCAATATAGTCAACAATGTGGGCATCGCTATTAGCTATACCTGGTAACCCTAATAGTCTAGATACTTCTATAGCTTTCTTATTTGCTCTCTTACTTGCACTAGCATTCCATACTTCTATAGCATCCCACCCATTGAATTCATATATGTACTCACCTATACCAAGTCTTAGTATATCAAATGGGTGAGCTGGTACTACTAAACAGTTTTCTTCATGAGCTTTATCGATTAATTCTGGAAGAGTATAAGGAAGATCGGTTTCTTCATAACAGTAGACTAGTACATCACCATATTGTGTCCTTATTTCGTTGCCTATAACCACTATAGGTGGATCGGGGATCCCTTTAGCTATTTCACGAGCCTTCACAGCTCCTTTAAAGGTATTATGATCGGTTATAGCTATAGCTTGTAGCCCTATTTCCTTTGCATAATAAAGTATTTCAAGAGGACTAGCCTTACCATCACTATATGTTGAATGTATATGCATATCAGCCTTTATCTTCAACAACTTCACCACTATATCTCCCAAAACTTATGTAGCATGCTATATAAGCATTAGCTAAAAACTAGTTAATAACCTATTCAGAAACACCATACATCATACCTCATACTAATAAATTATTGCCATAAAATAGAAATACCTAATTACATCTATTCAAAATACTAATAAATAGTAATAACAGTATAGACTAGATACAACTCCATCAAGGGGGGATACAAGAATGTCTTCTAAATCCCTTGTCTCAGACGATGAACTCAGAAAAGCACTAGAGGAGAAAAGTAAGCCTAAAGAAGTTAGTAATGAAAAACAAAAATGGATCAATAGAATGATGAGAAGTGCCAAACACCATCACAAGATCTGTCCATACTATGATAAGAAAACAGGTATGTGCTTCTTAACACTAGGTTCCAAATGTGATAGAGATGGAAGATTCGATAACTGCCCAGTATTCAAATCATTCCTTGAGAGAAAATACGAAGAATATAAGTCGAAAGGCTTGCCCCTACCCATGGATTTCGCAGATATAACAATAGGCATAATATAACCTACATTACATTATTGAACACACTAAATATACTTACCGCCTCGATAACATAAAGTAAGTTTTTGAAAACAATCCCTCCAAATAAAAATACACTATAAAAATACATTCTTTAGCTAGTATTGTTAGAAACTATAGTTTAACTTATAATCTAGGACATAGCTAGTTATTAAAAATAAGATTGTTTACTGAGTAAATCTATGGAGGTCTCAACACTATGGAGGATAATGCTAGTAAGGAGTATAGGATAAAAGATTTAGATAAAATATGGCTAGAATATGATCGCCATAACGACATACTATATATAAACTTTGGTTACGACATTGAAGAAGCTGATGAAGAATTTCTGTCTGGAGAAGATATAATAGTCAGAATAAAAGATGGGCGAGTAGTTAGTATAACTATTATGAAATTTAGTGAAAAAGCAGGAATCATTGTGTACTAAGGAGTTAAAATACAATAGAGTGTTCATAGAAGGATTATTCTAGAAC